>NZ_JBHTST010000030.1:0-66220 GCF_042794995.1 Streptomyces sp. NPDC056503 | reverse complement strand
CGCCCGTACGTCGTGCGTACGGGCGGCGGCCCACCGGACCGGGTGTCTCCAGGGCTGCCGGGAGGCGTCGGCGTCAGCGGATCTCGGAGATCTCCGGACCGCGCTGGAGCTGGCCCATGCCACCGGAGAAGCGGGACCCGGCCTGCTCCTCCTGCTGGACGCCGTCCGGCACCATCTGCGCGTCGTTCGGCAGCTTGAGGACGATCGGGTCGCGCGGGGCCATCGGGCCCTCACCGCGGGCGACGACGGTGTCCCGGACGATCTGCTCCAGGAGACCGGCCGCCTCGGGCTGCACCGCGCCCTGGCCGGAGATGACACCGCGCAGGAACCAGCGCGGGCCGTCGACGCCGACGAAGCGCACGATCTGCACACCGCGGTTGCCGTCGGGCAGCTGGACGGGGACCTGCGCGCGCAGCTCCCAGCCGAGCGGGCCCTCGACCTCGTCGATGACACCGCCCTGCTGGACGATGCCGGTGGCGATCTCCTCGCGGACCTCGCCCCAGATGCCTTCCTTTTTGGGCGCCGCGAACGCCTGGAGCTGCACGGCGCTGTCGCGCAGCACGATGGTCGCGGCGACGATCGCGTCGCCCGCCACCTCCACGCGGAGTTCCATGCCCTCGACACCGGGCACGTGGAGCCCGCCGAGGTCGACGCGGCCCTCTTCGGGCTTGGCGACCTCGGAGATGTCCCAGGGACCGTCGGGCCGGGGCGCCGGCGGAAGGTTCACCTTGCGCGGCTGGTCGGCCGCTTCAGCGGCGTCCTCGCCGGCCACGGCGTCGACGACCTGCTCGGCCTCGCCCGCCGTGTCGGCGGCACCGCTCTTCTTGCGACGTCCGAACACGTCACTGTCCTTCCCGGTCGGATACGACCGAAGCGTATCGATTCCCACCCGTCGTGCCGTCCACGGCGGCATGACCGCCGGTGGACCCGAAGCCCCCCTCGGCCCGCGCCGAGCCGGGAAGCTCCGCCACCTCGTGGAAGCGCACCTTCTCGACCTGCTGGACGACCAGTTGGGCAATCCGGTCGAACCGTTCGAACCGCACGTTCTCGCGCGGGTCGAGATTGACCACGATCACCTTGATCTCTCCACGGTACCCGGCATCCACCGTCCCTGGGGCATTCACGAGCGCGACTCCGCAGCGCGCGGCCAGTCCCGACCGCGGGTGGACGAAGGCGGCGTAGCCGTCCGGGAGGGCGAGGGAGACCCCGGTGGGCAGCACGGCGCGCTCTCCGGGGGCGAGGACGACGGCCTCGGTGGTGACGAGGTCGGCGCCGGCGTCGCCGGGGTGGCCGTAGGCCGGGATCGGCACGTCCGGGTCCACCCGGCGGATCAGCACGTCGACGGGAGGGCGCATCAGGGGTTCACCTCGAAGGCGCGGGCGCGCCGGACCTGGTCGGGATCGGCCATGGCGGCCTGGATCTCCTCCGGCCGGCCGTTGTCGATGAAGTGCTCGACCTTGACCTCGACGAACATGGCGTCGGCGCGGACGGCGACGGGCCCCTCGGGGCCGCCGATCCGGCCGGTGGCGGTCGAGTAGATCTTGCGGCCGTGGACGGCGGTGACCTCTGCCTGGAGGTGGAGGACGGTGCCGACCGGGACGGGCCGGCGGAAGTCGGTCTCCAGGCGGCCGGTCACGGCGATGACCCGGAGCAGCCAGTTCAGGGAGCCGAGGGTCTCGTCGAGCGCGGTGGCGAGGACGCCGCCGTGGGCGAGGCCGGGGGCGCCCTGGTGGTCGGAGGTCACGGTGAACTCGGCGGTGACGGTCACGCCGTCTCCCGCGCGGGCGTCCAGGTGGAGCCCGTGGGGCTGTCCGTCGCCGCACCCGAAGCAGTGGCCGTAGTGCGAGCCGAGCGCCTCGCCGGGGGCGGGCGCGTCCGGGTGGCGGGTCGGCGCCACGGCGTCGGCCGGCGGGGTGAGGGCGGCAGATGTTGCAGTCACAGGCCCAGACCTTACCCGCGCGGCCGTAGGCCGGTCGCGCCGTGCCAAGCTTGGACGCATGCAGCATTCCGCACCGACTCCATCGTCCGGGGCGCCCTCCCCCGGGTCTTCCGCGTCCCCGGCGGCGCCGCGCTTCGACGAGCGGCTGACCGTGCCCGGTTCGTGGTGGGTGATCGTCGCCCTGCTGGCGCTCTCCGGCGGGCTGGTCACCTTCCCGCTGGGGACGGTGCCGATGCTGGGCGGTCTGATCGTGGCGGGCGTGGCGGCCGGTGTGGCGGCGTCCTCGTACGGCTCGGCCCGGATCCGCGTGGTGGCCGGTTCGCTGGTGGCGGGCGAGGCCCGGGTGCCGGTGTCGGCGCTGGGGGCGGTCGAGGTGCTCGACGAGGAGGAGGCGCGGGCCTGGCGGACGTACAAGGCCGATCCGCGCGCCTTCATGCTGATGCGCAGCTACGTGCCGCGGGCGGTGCGGATCGAGGTCACCGACCCGGCGGACCCGACGCCGTACCTGTACCTGTCCAGCCGTGACCCGGAGGGCCTGGCGGCCGCCGTGGAGGCGGTACGGGGCGAGGGCTGAACCCTCGGGAGGGGGAAGGGCCGACAGGTCCGTCCCGGGGCCGCCCAGGGCGGCCCGGGGCGGTCTAGAAGCCCAGTTCCCTGGGGTTGTCGGGCTGCTCCAGCGGGGGCAGCTCCGCGAGTCTGTCCCAGGGGACCTGGCGGGCCCTGAGGTCCTTGCGGATGTGCCCGGCGAGCTTCCTGGTGTCGCGCCGGTTCATGACCGCGCCGACGGCGGCGCCCACCATGAACGGGGTGAGGTTCGGCAGGTTGCGGACCATGCGTTTCATGATCTGCTGGCGCAGTTCGCGCTTGAGCTGCCCGCCGAGGGCCGCGTTGATCGTCGTGGGCTTGGTGGGGTCGATGCCCCGCTCCTCGGCCCAGGAGGTCAGGTAGGCGGCCGAGCGCTGGGGCAGGGTGCCGGGCGGCCGGAGGCCGTAGACCTCGTGGAGCTCGGCGATGAGCTTGAGTTCGATCGCGGCCACGCCGGTGATCTCCGCGGCCAGCTCGGCCGGCATGGCCGGCGGCACGGGGAGCATGGCGGCGGCGCCGATGCCGGCGCCGACGGTCGAGCTCGCGTTGGCCGCGCCGAAGACCAGTTTGTCGGCGAGCTCCTCGGGGCCGAGCCCGGGGAACTGCTTGCGCAGGGTCGCGAGGTCGCGGACGGGGACGCGCGGGGCCAGGTCGATCAGCCGGTCGGCCAGATAGCCGAGGCCCGCCTTGGCTCCGTCGCCGCTCCGCTTCACGCCCTGTCTGACGCCCTGCACGCTGCGGCGGACCGCGTCGATGCGCGCGGCGTCGATCCTGATGCGGTCGAGCTGGGTACGCGCCGGGTCGGCCAGCCGCCTGACGGCGCCCAGCCGTCCGTGACGGCGGTCGTCACGGTCGTCCGCCGCCTCGGGGTCGGTGGACCCGTCGGGGTCCCGCTCCGCGGGGAGCGGCGCCTCGCCCCGTCCGGGGACCTTCGCAGCTTCGAGCGAGGCCGTGGGGCCTCGCTCGTCGTCCGCCACGCCGAGGGAGGGCGGGGGGGCGGCCTGCACGGCGTCGGGAGCCTCCTGGGCGCCCTCCGTCGGGCCTGTGCCGCCCTTGTACGTCCGGGGCTTCACGGGAAGCCTCGGACGCCGCTTCCGGGACGGTGTGTCGCCTGCCACGGCCGCGCCCGACTCAGTCGCAGTCGCGGCAGATCGGCTGACCGTTCTTCTCGCGCGCGAGCTGGCTGCGGTGGTGCACCAGGAAGCAGCTCATGCAGGTGAACTCGTCGGCCTGCTTGGGCAGGACCCGGACGGCCAGCTCCTCGTTCGAGAGATCGGCGCCCGGGAGCTCCAGGCCCTCGGCGGCCTCGAACTCGTCGACGTCGACGGTCGAGGTCGACTTGTCGTTCCGACGGGCCTTGAGCTCCTCAAGGCTGTCCGAGTCGACGTCGTCGTCGGTCTTGCGTGGGGTGTCGTAATCCGTTGCCATGTCGCTCTCCCCCTCTGGGTGGTTGCGGTGTCTCAGCGCACGTAACGCGTGAGAGGTCGGACTTGTGCCCGACCTGAGGCGCAGATTTTGCCTCACATCAAGGTCTGTTACTCAATCGACACCCGTCCCGCGCGCTTCCGGGAGCGATCGGTACGAGTGGCGATGCGGACCGTACACGGTCCTCGGGGTGCCCGCGTGGAGCGCCACCCCGTGTACTTTCCGCCGGTCGGCGCCCGGGAAACCCGGACTTTTCCGGGTTTTCCCCCGGAATTCACGGTCACGGAGCGCGATCCCTCGGACACTCGCGCTTGTGATCGATCACACACGACCGTCTCAGGACGGGCGTCCCGTAATTCCGCTCAAAGCGAACAGATCGGGCTTCGTGCCTGCAGTCTGTCAGATCGGCAGAGTGACACGCATCACCAGGCCACCGCCCTCCCGGGGCTCCGCGCTGATCCGTCCGCCGTGCGCCCGGGCCACCGAGCGCGCGATCGACAGTCCGAGACCGACGCCCTTGTCGCTGCCGGTCCGCTCCTGGCGGAGCCTGCGGAACGGCTCGAAGAGGTTGTCGATCTCGTACGCGGGGACCACCGGGCCCGTGTTGGACACCACGAGCACCGCCTGGCCGTGCTGGGCCTCGGTGGTGACCTCCACCCAGCCGTCCTCCGGGACGTTGTACCGCACGGCGTTCTGGAGCAGGTT
Source organism: Streptomyces sp. NPDC056503 (assembly GCF_042794995.1). Taxonomy (NCBI): domain Bacteria; kingdom Bacillati; phylum Actinomycetota; class Actinomycetes; order Kitasatosporales; family Streptomycetaceae; genus Streptomyces; species Streptomyces sp. NPDC056503. The sequence goes on along the minus strand of NZ_JBHTST010000030.1, from coordinate 61,566 downwards.
CAGGGCGATCCGCTCCAGCAGGACGCCGTTGCCCTGGACGACGACGGGGGCCCGCTCGCCGCGGATCTCCACGCCCTTGGTCTCGGCCTCCCCGTACACCTGGTCGACGGCCCGCTCGGCGACCTCGGCGAGGTCGACGGGCTTGCGCTCCGCGATCTGGTTGTCGCTGCGCGCGAGCAGCAGCAGGCCCTCCACCAGCTGCTCGCTGCGCTCGTTGGTGGCCAGCAGCGTCTTGCCCAGCTGCTGGAACTCCATCGGCGCCCCGGGGTCGGAGAGGTGGACCTCCAGGAGCGTGCGGTTGATCGCCAGCGGGGTGCGCAGCTCGTGCGAGGCGTTGGCGACGAAGCGCTGCTGGGCGCTGAAGGCCCGCTCCAGGCGCTCCAGCATCTCGTCGAAGGTGTCGGCGAGCTCCTTCAGCTCGTCGTCCGGCCCGTCCAGCTCGATCCGCCGCGCCAGGTCGGACCCGGCCACCTGGCGGGCGGTGCGGGTGATCCGGCCGAGCGGCGAGAGCACCCGGCCGGCCATGGCGTAGCCGAAGGCGAAGGCGATGATGCTCAGGCCGAGCAGGCCGAAGAGCGAACGGCGCAGGAGGTCGTCCAGGGCCATGTCCTGCTGGTGCTTGAGGCAGGCGGAGACGGCGGCGTTGAGCTGCTCGCCGGTGCCCTGCACGGGCAGCTCGCACCAGGAGGTGGTGGGCTGCACCTTGCCCTCGACGACCTTGAAGGGCAGCTGGCTGACGCTCTCCGTGACGGCCTGCGCCGTGAAGAGGTAGATGATCGACAGCAGCAGGATGCCGGCGATCAGGAACATGCCGCCGTAGAGCAGCGTGAGCCGTATCCGGATGGTCGGCCTGAGGAGCGGCCTGACCGGGTCCCGCGGGTCCCAGGTGGGCTTCGGTGGCGCCTGCAGGTGGGGCGCCGGGGTGGTGGCCATCGGGGTCAGATCCGGTATCCGGAGCCGGGGACGGTGACGATGACGGGCGGCTCGCCCAGCTTGCGGCGCAGGGTCATGACCGTGACGCGGACGACGTTGGTGAACGGGTCGGTGTTCTCGTCCCAGGCCTTCTCCAGGAGCTGCTCCGCCGAGACGACGGCCCCCTCGGAGCGCATCAGCACCTCCAGGACGGCGAACTCCTTGGGCGCGAGCTGGACCTCCCGGCCCTCCCGGAAGACCTCGCGGCGGTTGGGGTCGAGCCTGATGCCCGCGCGCTCCAGGACGGGCGGCAGCGGCACGGAGGTGCGGCGCCCGAGGGCCCGCACGCGCGCGGTGAGCTCGGTGAAGGCGAAGGGCTTGGGGAGGTAGTCGTCGGCGCCCAGCTCCAGGCCCTCGACCCGGTCGCTGACGTCGCCGGAGGCGGTGAGCATCAGGATGCGGGTGGGCATCCCCAGCTCGACGATCTTGCGGCAGACGTCGTCGCCGTGGACCAGGGGCAGGTCGCGGTCGAGGACGACGACGTCGTAGTCGTTGACCCCGACGCGCTCCAGGGCGGCGGCGCCGTCGTACACGACGTCGACGGCCATGGCCTCCCGGCGCAGTCCGGTGGCCACCGCATCGGCGAGCAGCTGCTCGTCCTCGACGACGAGTACGCGCACGTCGTTCTTCCTTCCCTCGGCGCGCTCCGGCCCGGCGGGCCGGAGGGCGATTCTGAGCACTGACTGTGCGTGTCCATCCTGCCCCGGACGCGCGTAAACCGGCTGTAAGGCGGGGGTGCGGGGGCGGGCGACGGCAGCGGGTGACGGGACCGCGAACGGGAGGAGACGCGACGGGGACGAGGTGCGGACGCGAAGGGGGCGCGCCCGGGGGCGCGAAGAATTCACCATGAATCACGGGCCAGTTGAGGTTTCCGTGCGGACGGCGGTGGGGAGGAGGTCTGCACACCCCGCGATCACGCCCTGTCTGTGGCACGCCCACGGCTCTTCCGTCCCCCGGGAGCGTTGCAGAGCGTGATCCATCCATCCTCGGCACACCCCCGTGCCGCCGGACCCACGAGGAGGGGCGCATGGACGCGTTCACCGCAGGGCTGCTGCACCGCATCAGGACCACGCAGTCGGACCTCACGCGGGCCCGCGAGACCGGCGACGAGTACCTCGCGGAGGTCGAGCAGGCCGAGCTGGAGGACCTGCACCGACTGGCCGCGGAGCACGGCGTGGAGGTCGCGACGGTCTGCGCGCAGAGCGCCTGAGCGACGGCGCTCCCCCGGGAGCGCCGACGGCGGTGCCCCGGAGCCCTCCCGGCTCCGGGGCACCGCCGTGTCGCGTCGGTCTCAGTCGTGCCAGGCGCCCAGTCGTTCGAGCAGCTCCTGGAGGGGGCCGAAAAGGCCCTCGGGGGCCGCCACGGCCAGTTCGCCGGACTCGGGCAGTCCGGGTCGGCCGCCGGTGCGCGCGCCCGCCTCGCGGGCGATCAGGGCCCCCGCGGCGTGGTCCCAGGGGTTGAGCCCCCGCTCGTAGTACGCGTCGAGCCGTCCGGCCGCCACGTCGCAGAGGTCGATGGCGGCGGAGCCGCCGCGCCGGATGTCCCTGACCAGTGGCAGGACCTCCCGGACGACCTCGGCCTGGTGCGCGCGGCGGGACTGGACGTAGCCGAAGCCGGTGCCGAGGAGGGCCTGGTCGAAGGAGGGCGCGGTGCGGACCGCGAGCCGGCGCTCGCCCAGGTAGGCGCCGCCGCCGAGGACGGCCCGGTAGGTCTCGCCGCGCAGCGGGGCCTCGACGACGCCGACGACGGTCTCGCCCTCGTACTCGGCGGCGATGGAGACCGCCCAGGACGGCAGGCCGTAGAGGTAGTTCACGGTGCCGTCGAGGGGGTCGATGATCCAGCGGACCCCGCTGGTGCCGGGGGTGGCGGAGCCCTCCTCGCCGAGGAGGCCGTCCTCGGGGCGGTGCTCGGCGAGGAAGCCGGTGATCAGCTTCTCGGCGGCGATGTCCATCTCGGTGACGACGTCGATGGCGCTGGTCTTGGTGGCGGCGACGGCCAGGTCCTCGGGCCGGCCGTCGCGCAGCAGGGCGCCGGCCCGCCGGGCGGCCTCCAGGGCCAGTTCGAGCAGTTCGTCCGGTGCGGGCGCGGGTGCGGGGGTCACGGTGTGGCTCCTCAGGCGTAGGGGCTGTCGGCACCGGCGGCCGCGGGGCGCTCGGCGCGGGCCGGGCAGCAGCCGATCGGGCAGAGGTCGTGGGAGGGGCCGAGGGCGCCGAGGGCGCACCGCTCCGCGCGCGTGCCGCGCTCGGCGGCGGCCCGCTCCAGGACCAGCTCGCGGACGGCGGTGGCGAAGTGGGGGTCGGCGCCGACGGTGGCCGAGCGGCGGACCGGGAGCCCCAGTTCGGCGGCCTTGGCGGTGGCCTCGGTGTCGAGGTCGTACAGGACCTCCATGTGGTCGGAGACGAAGCCGATCGGCACCATGACGACGGCGGGCGCGCCGCCGGCGTGCAGCTCCTCCAGGTGGTCGCAGATGTCCGGCTCCAGCCACGGGATGTGCGGGGCGCCGCTGCGGGACTGGTAGACGAGCTGCCAGGGGTGGTCGACGCCGGTCCGCTCGCGCACCGCGTCGGCGATGGTCCCGGCCACGTCGAGGTGCTGCCTCACGTAGGCGCCGCCGGGGCCGTGGTCGGCGACGGGGCCCGAGGAGTCGGCCGCGGAGTCCGGGATGGAGTGGGTGGTGAAGGCGAGGTGGGCGCCGGTCCGCACCGCGTCGTCGAGTTCGGCGAGGGAGGCGAGCACGCCCTCCACCATCGGCTCGACGAAGCCGGGGTGGTTGAAGTAGTGGCGGAGCTTGTCGACCCGGGGCAGCGGCAGGCCCTCGGCCTCCAGGGTGGCGAGCGCGTCGGCGAGGTTCTCGCGGTACTGGCGGCAGCCGGAGTAGGAGGCGTACGCGCTGGTGGTGAGGACGGCGATGTGGCGGCGCCCGTCGTGGATCATCTCGCGGAGGGTGTCGGTGAGGTACGGGGCCCAGTTGCGGTTGCCCCAGTAGACCGGCAGGCGGAGGCCGGCCCCGTCGAAGTCGGCCCGCAGCGCGTCGAGCAGCGCGCGGTTCTGGCCGTTGATCGGGCTGACGCCGCCGAAGAGGAAGTAGTGCTGCCCCACCTCTTTGAGGCGCTCCTTGGGGATGCCTCGGCCGCGCGTCACGTTCTCCAGGAACGGGACGACGTCGTCCGGGCCCTCGGGACCGCCGAAGGAGAGCAGCAGCAGGGCGTCGTACGGGGCGGGATCGTGCTGATCGGACATGGCACCGATCCTGCCACCCGGCGCCGACGGCCCGGGGCGCGGCCCGTCCGGAATTCGGGGGTGACCCGATGGCTTCGAACCCTTAGGCTTTAGCTATTAATTACACGTGTTGACCGCGACGAGCGGACGGCACGCCGCGTCGCAGAGCCGGAGAACCCCTTGCCCAGTCCCTACCGCGCGATCTTCTCGGCGCCCGGTACCACCGCGTTCTCCGTGGCCGGCTTCTTCGGCCGGATGCCGCTGTCCATGATGGGCATCGGCATCGTCACCATGATCTCCCAGGTCACCGGCCGGTACGGCCTCGCCGGCGCCCTGTCGGCGACGCTGGCGATGTCCGCCGCCGTGCTCGGCCCCCAGGTCTCCCGGATGGTCGACCGGTACGGGCAGCGCCGGGTGCTCCGCCCGGTCACCCTGATCTCCATGGCCGCGGCGGCCGGGCTGCTCCTCTGCGTGCAGCAGAAGGCGCCGGACTGGACCCTCTTCGCCTTCACGGCCGTGATCGGCGTCGTGCCGAGCGTCGGCGCGATGACCCGGGCCCGCTGGGCGGACATCTACCGGGGCGACGCGCGCAAGCTGCACACCGCGTACTCGTGGGAGTCGATCGTCGACGAGGTGTGCTTCATCTTCGGCCCGATCATCTCCATCGGCCTGTCGACCATCTGGTTCCCCGAGGCCGGCCCGCTGCTGGCCGGCGTCTTCCTCGCGATCGGCGTCTTCTGGCTGACCGCCCAGCGGGACACCGAGCCGGAGCCCCACCCGCAGCCCGCCGTCAAGGCCGGTTCGGCGCTCCGCTCCCCCGGCCTCCAGGTCCTCGCCCTGGCCTTCGTGGCGACCGGCGCGATCTTCGGCGCGGTGGACGTGGTGACCGTGGCCTTCGCCGAGGAGCGGGGCCAGAAGGCCGCCGCGAGCCTGGTCCTCGCCGTCTACGCGCTGGGCTCCTGCCTGGCCGGCGCGGTGTTCGGGCTGCTCCACCTCAAGGGCGAGCCGTCCCGCCGGTGGCTGCTGGGCGTCTGCGCGATGGCCGTGAGTATGATCCCCCTCCTACTGGCCGGGAACCTGCCGTTGCTGGCCGTGGCGCTCTTTGTCGCGGGCCTCTCCATCGCGCCGACGATGGTGACCACGATGGCCCTCGTCGAGAAGCACGTACCGCACACCCAGCTGACCGAGGGCATGACCTGGACGGGCACCGGCCTCGCGGTCGGCGTGGCGCTGGGCTCCTCGGCGGCCGGCTGGGTGGTCGATGCCTCGGGGGCCCAGGCGGCGTACGTGGTACCCGTCGTCGCGGGCGCGCTCGCGGTCGTGGTGGCGCTCCTCGGCCACCGCCGGCTGCGCAGGCCGGTGCCGAACCGGGAGGGGCGAGATGAGCACGAGGACAGCGGGACCGGCGGGGCCGACGAGCGCCGGGGCGGGCAGCCCGTGGCGTAACTGGGCGGGGAACGTCATCTCCCGTCCGGTACGGGAGGTGAGCCCCGCCTCGGCCGAGGAGCTGGCCGCCGAGCTCCGCCGGGCCACCAGGGACGGGCTGCGGGTGAAGACGGTCGGCACCGGCCACTCCTTCACCTCGATCGCGGCCACCGACGGCGTACTGGTCCGCCCCGATCTGCTCACCGGCATCCGGCGGATCGACCGCGAGGCGATGACGGTGACGGTGGAGTCCGGCACCCCGCTGAAGCGGCTCAACGTGGCGCTGGCCCGGGAGGGCCTGTCGCTCACGAACATGGGCGACATCATGGAGCAGACGGTCGCCGGGGCCACCTCGACCGGCACCCACGGCACCGGCCGCGCCTCCGCCTCCCTCGCGGCCCAGATCCGCGCCCTGGAACTGGTGACCGCCGACGGCACGCTGATGACCTGTTCGGAGGAGGGGAACGCCGAGGAACGCGCGGTCTTCGCGGCCGCCCGGATCGGCCTCGGCGCACTCGGCGTGATCACCGCGATCACCTTCGCCGTGGAGCCGCTCTTCCTGCTCACCGCGCGGGAGGAGCCGATGCGCTTCGACCGGGTGATCGCCGAGTTCGACCAGCTGCACGCGGAGAACGAGCACTTCGAGTTCTACTGGTTCCCCCACACGGACAACTGCAACACCAAGCGCAACAACCGCAGCGACGGCCCCGCCGCCCCGCTGCCGCGCCTCGCCGGCTGGTTCGAGGACGAGTTCCTCTCCAACGGCGTCTACCGGGCGGCCTGCGCGCTCGGCCGGGCGGTGCCGCCGGCCATCCCCTCGATCGCCCGGGTCTCCAGCCGCGCGCTCTCCTCGCGCACGTACACCGACGTCCCGTACAAGGTCTTCACCACCCCGCGCCGGGTCCGCTTCCTGGAGATGGAGTACGCGCTGCCCCGGGAGGCGGCGACGACGGCGCTGCGCGAGCTGAAGGCGATGGTCGAGGGCTCACCGCTGAAGGTGAGCTTCCCGGTGGAGGTGCGCACCGCGCCCGCCGACGACATCGCGCTCTCCACGGCCTCCGGCCGGGAGACGGCCTACATCGCCGTGCACCTCTACAGGGGGACGCCCCACCGCGGGTACTTCACCGCGGTGGAGCGCATCATGACCGCCCACGGGGGCCGGCCGCACTGGGGCAAGGTCCACACCCGGGACGCCGCCCACCTGGCGGCCGCCTACCCGCGCTTCGCCGAGTTCACGGCCCTGCGCGACCGGCTCGACCCGGAGCGCCTCTTCGCCAACGACTACCTGCGCCGGGTCCTCGGCGACTGACGGGGACTCACCCCGTCGGGTCGCCGGACGGGGCCGTGGGAGCCGCGTCCCCGGAGGCCGGGCCGGTGCCGGGGTCCCCGGTGGGCGCGGTCGGGGTCCCGGGCGCCGTCGGCTCGGCCGTCGGCTCGGCGGGCTCCTCGGTCGGGTCCGTGCCGTCGTCGGCGGAGCCGGTCGGGTCCGGGGCCGGCGCCGTCGTGGCCCCGTCGCTCGGCGTCCCGGTCCCGGTCCCGGGGGCGGGGGTGGCGCCGCCGGACGGGGTGCCCGCGTCCGGGCCGGCGTCGGGGCTCGCGGAGCCGGTCGGCGCGGGGGTCCGCGGCTGCCGCTCCCGCTCCTGCCCGGGCTGTTCGGGGGCGTCCCGCTGTCCTCCTCCGCCGCGGACCACGGAACCGAAGGTGGTGGTGCCCTTGGTCCCGCTGAAGTCCTCGCCGGAGACCAGCTCGTAGGTGGTGATGCCGCCCATGGTGACGCCGAAGACGAGCGCGGCGGCCAGCACCGGGCGCTTCCAGCCGCGCAGCCGGGTGCCGTGGGTGGTGGCCGAGCCGAACTCCTCGTCGTACGGGAACGGGGCCGCGGCCTCGGGGACGGTGCCGAGCATCAGCGTGTGGCGGTCCCCGGCCGGGGCGTGCCCCGGGGCCGCGAGCGGGACCTGACGCGCCTTCGGCTTGGCGGCGACGGTCGCGTCCCGCACCTGCTCTCCGGTGTGTTTGAAGAGCTGCTGGAAGAGCGGGCCGCCGCAGGTCGCGATGACGCTGATCACGCCGGCGCCCAGGATCGTCCCGTAGACGCCGAGCGTGGAGGCGAGTTTGGCGGCGATCACCGCCGCGACGGCGCTGCCGGCCACCTGGGGCACGCTCAGGTCGATCTTCCGCTTCGCCCCGGGTCCGGGCTCCGGAGGCTCGCCCCCGGGCTCCGGAGTCCGTATCTCCGGGTCGTCCGTACCGGTCGGCTGCCTGTGACGCATCTCCACCCTCTGCTTGCTCATCTGTTCCACCGTGCACCCAGAAGGGACATATGAGCGAAGCGAATAGTTCCGGTTCAGGGGGTTCTGTGAAGAGTGCCACGCGGGAGGAATGGGGACGGAGGCCCAACTCCCGCGCACCCCGAGAAGTTGGGCGGCGCGCCGGTCCACCCGAGTGGCCCGAATGGAGTACATTGACGAACCCTGGGTCCGGACGCCTTCCGGGGCGCCCGGGAACGGAACCGCTACCCAGTGTGACCCCCGGTCACTCCGGGTAGTGATCAGGTAACCGTGCCATAACGGCGGCCCCGGGTCCACGCCCGACACGCCGGGCAACTCGGCAAGGTAGTGGCAGGCTGCACCCGGGCAGGCCACACTCGACTAGCGGAAGCAGCGACGCACGTGACGTCGGCAGGCACCACCCGGGAGGTCCCCATGCCCGAACTGCGTGTCGTGGCCGTCTCCAACGACGGCACACGACTGGTGCTCAAGGCTGCCGACAGCACGGAGTACACACTTCCGATCGACGAGCGGCTCCGGGCCGCCGTGCGCAACGATCGCGCGCGCCTCGGGCAGATCGAGATCGAGGTCGAGAGCCACCTCCGCCCCCGGGACATCCAGGCGCGGATACGAGCCGGTGCCTCCGCGGAGGAGGTCGCCCAGCTCGCCGGCATCCCCGTCGACCGCGTCCGCCGCTTCGAGGGCCCCGTCCTCGCCGAGCGCGCCTTCATGGCCGAGCGCGCCCGCAAGACCCCGGTGCGCAGGCCCGGCGAGAACAGCGGGCCCCAGCTCGGCGAGGCGGTGCAGGAGCGGCTGCTGCTGCGCGGCGCCGACAAGGACACCGTGCAGTGGGACTCCTGGCGGCGCGACGACGGCACCTGGGAGGTGCTGCTCGTCTACCGGGTCGCCGGCGAGGTGCACACCGCCAGCTGGACCTACGACCCGCCGCGCCGGCTCGTCCAGGCCGTGGACGACGAGGCGCGGGCGCTGATCGGCGAGACCGACGACACCCTCGCCGCCGCGCCGGAGCCGAGCTTCCCCTTCGTACCGCGCATCGCCCGGCTGCCCCGGGACCGGCCGCTCGACCGCACCCTGGACCGGCCGCTGGACCGCGCCCTCGACCGGCAGCTCGACCGGGCCCCGCTGACGGCCTCGGCGTCGGAGCCGGAGGAGGAGCGGGACTCGCTCACCAGCCTCCTGGAGGCGGTGCCGAGCTTCCGAGGCGACCTGGTGGTCCCCGAGCAGCCCGACACCGAGCCGTCCGACGAGGTCGAGGCGGAGGAGCCGCCCGCTCCCGCCGCCTCCGCGGGGGCCGGCGCGGCCTACGCCGACGTCCTCATGCCCCGCTCCGTCTCCGGCCACCGCGACCGGCTGCACGGCGCCACCGACCGGCAGGCGGAGGCCGACGGCGTCCGCCCCGGCCGCCGCGCGGCGGTCCCCAGCTGGGACGAGATCGTCTTCGGGACGCGCAGGAAGAAGCAGGAGTAGTCCGGCATACGCCGGCCGGGCCGCCCACACCGTCCGGTGCGGGCGGCCTTCCGCGCCTCACGGCGGCGGATCCGGGACCTGCCGCGGGTCCGGACCTGCCGCGGATCCAGGCCCTACCGCGGGTCCGGACCTGCCGCGGACCCGGGACCTACTGCGGGTCCGGGCCCGTCGCCACCGGGCGGGACGGGTCCGACGACCACTCCGACCAGGAGCCGGCGTAGAGCGCCGCCGGGATGCCGGCCAGCTCCAGGGCCAGCACCTCGTGGGCGCCGGAGACGCCCGAACCGCAGTAGACGCCCACCTCGGGGGTTTCCGCCGCGCCCAGCGCGGCGAACCGGCCCCGGAGCGCCTCGGAGGCGAGGAAGAGGCCGTCCCCGCCGACGTTCTCCGTCGTCGGCGCCGAACGGGCGCCGGGGATGTGACCGCCGACCCGGTCGATGGGCTCCACGTCGCCGCGGTAGCGCTCGGCCGCCCGGGCGTCCAGGAGCAGCCCCGACCGGGCCAGCGCCGCCGCCTCGTCCGCGTCGAGCAGCCGCAGCCCGCCCGGCTTCGGCGTGAAGTCGCCCGCCTCCGGCTCCGGCACCTCGGTCGACAGCTCCCCCGGCCAGGCCGCCAGGCCCCCGTCGAGCACCCGCACGTCCTGGTGGCCCGCCCAGCGCAGCAGCCACCAGGCGCGGGCGGCGCCCCAGCCGAGGCCGCCGTCGTAGACCACCACCGGACGGTCGGCGCGGACACCCGCCCGGCGCATGGCCGCCCCGAAGACCTCCGGGTCGGGCAGCGGGTGCCGGCCGCCCTCCCCGGGCGGCCCGGCCAGTTCGGCGTCGAGGTCCACGTAGACCGCGCCGGGCAGGTGCCCGGCCTCGTACACGGGGCGTCCCGGCGGGCCGCCGAGGGACCAGCGCACGTCCAGGAGCACCGGCGGCCGGGCTCCCGCCGACTCGCTCACGAGTTCGCTTGCGGAGATGATGGGCTTCATGGGGCCATCCTCGCGCAGCCATGCCCGCGCCGGGGAGGGACCCGGCGTCCTCCCGAAGGATCGCGCCAGGCACGGTGCGACCGGGGCGCGCCGTGCGCGGACCGGCGAACCCACCGGCGGCGGGCACGGTCACGACCAGGTCCGAGGAGAGAGTGACGATGACCGAGGCGGCTCGACGCAGCCCGGGAACACCCTGCTGGGTGAGTCTGATGGTGCACGGGATCGACGCGACGCAGGAGTTCTACCGGGAGCTCTTCGGCTGGGAGTTCGTCCCCGGCCCACTGCAGCTCGGACCGTACGTGCGGGCGCTGCTCGGCGGCCGTGAGGTGGCCGGCATCGGGCAGCTGCCCCCCGACCGGCACCTGACCCCGGCCTGGACCACCTATCTGGCCACCGACGACGCCTACGAGACCGCCGAGGCCATCCGCTGCTGCGGCGGGACGGTCGCGGTGGGCCCGCTGGACGCGGGCGAGGCCGGCCGGCTCGTCATCTGCGCCGACCCGACGGGGGCCGTGTTCGGCGTCTGGGAGGCGGAGGCCCACCACGGCACCGCGCTCGCCGGGCCCGCCGGGACGCCGGTGTGGAACGAGCTGCTCACCTACGAGACGGCCACGGTCGGCAAGTTCTACCGGACGGTCTTCGGGTACGAGGTCGAGCCGGTGGTCTCGGCCGACTTCGACTACGCCACCCTGCACGTCGGCGGGCGCCCGGTCGCCTCGCTGCACGGGGTGGGCGAGGCGCTGGCCCGGGACCGGGGCCCGCACTGGATGACGTACTTCGAGATCGACGACACGGACGCGGCGGCCGGTCTGGTGACGGAGCTGGGCGGTCATGTGCTGCGGCCGCCCCGGGACGGAACCGCCGGGCGGCTGGCGCTGGTCTCGGACCCGGAGGGCGCGGTGTTCACCCTCGTGAGGTCGCGCTCCCGTTGACGGCACCGGCCCGGCCGCCTCCTCAGCGGCGGGTGCGGGCGAGGCTCCGCCGGAGCAGCGAGGGCCCGGCCGGGGCCGGGTCGCCGCCCGGGAGGCCCAGCTGGGTGAGGCGTCCGGAGTCGAAGTGGTGGGCGACCGCCGGGTCGGCGTGGTGCGCCGCCAGGTAGAGCTCGGTCTCGGCCCGCATGCCGGGGTGGGCCTTGTGCCGCATGCAGTAGCCGACGGCCCGGACCAGCGGGGCCAGCGACTCCGGGGCCGGGCCCGGCACGGCCGGCTCCGCGCCGCCCTCCAGGTCGGGGACGAGGTGGTCGACCACGGTGAGCGGGATGCGGTTGCTGTTCTCGAAGGGGGTCAGCCGTTCGAGGAGCTCCTCGGTGCCGACCCGGGCGACGGGGACCCCGTAGTAGACGGCGGCGGTGAGCATCGCCGTGGAGAAGCAGCCGACGACAAGCCTCAGCCCGCAGCGCTCGTAGAAGGTCTCGGCGAGCAGCGGCACGTCCAGGACGGTGAGCCGGACCCCGGCCTCCTCGGCCGCCTCGCGCAGCGCGGTGGAGTAGCCGGCGGGCGCGGTGGGGTGCGGCTTGAAGACGATGCTGCGGTGGCCGAGGGCGGCGGCGCCGCGGACCATCCGGACGTGCAGTTCCTCCTCCTCCTCGACGGTGAGGAGGCCGAGCGCGGCGAGGTACTGGCCGAGGAGCAGTGCCGTGGGCTCGGCGGCCACGGCGGCGGCGACCGCCGGGTCGTCGCCCGCGTCGGCGGCGATCTCGGCGAGGACCGCGCGGAAGGCGGCGTCGGGGACCAGCTCGGAGGGGGTGCCGTACTCGGTGAGGAGCAGCGGGGTGAGGCCGGGCACCAGATCGAGGTGGAGGAGCCGGCGGATGCGGCAGGCCAGGGACTGGGCGACGTCCGTGCGGGTGGGGCCGTAGCTCATCAGCCCGTCGGCGTACACCTCGACGGAGCTCTCCGGGAAGCAGGCGCCGAGCGCCTTGGCCGGGTTGACCTGGATGGACTCCACGATCAGCTCGACGCGGGCGGCACCGAGGTCCCAGGCGGTGCGCAGCACCCGCTGCCAGAGCGGGGCCTCCTCCGGGCGCGGGGCCCAGGCGGCCGGGTGGTACGGGTGGATCGTCTCGTTCCAGTCGAGGACGCCGTCGAAGCGGGCGGCGATCCGCGCGTAGCCGGTCATCGACTCCAGGCGGAGCGCGGTCTCCGGGATCTCGGCGTTGTGCGAGAGCAGCAGCAGGCGGCGGGCGTCGCCGGGGGCGCCGTACAGGCCGGCGTCGATCGCGGCGGCGACGGTCGCGGCGCCGTAGAGGGTGGAGACCTGGAAGATCTGGACCGGGCGGAGGGCGGTGGCAGCGCCGGTGGGCACGGCCTCGTCGGTGGGCACGGCCTCGTCGGTGGGCACGGCCTCGTCGGTGGGCACGGCCTCGTCGGTGGGCACGGCCTCGTCGGTGGGCACGGCCTTGTCGGTGGGCACGGCCTTGTCGGTGGGCATGGTCAGCGGGTCCTTCCGGTCTCGCGCAGGCTCCGCAGGAGGGTGGCGCGCGGCGTGTCCATGGTGGCGAGGGTCTCTTCGAGAACGTCCTGCGGCATGCGGTGCAGGGCGTCGGCGACGTCGGCTCGCAGCCGCTGGGCGACCTCGGGCTCGTACTTCCCGGCCTTGTTCACGTGGAAGGCGATCATGGCGCAGTAGGTGCGGACGGCCTTCGGCAGGAAGCGGTCGGCGTCGCGGTCCCGGGAGACCTCCTCCAGGAGGAGGTCGTAGGAGGGGATGAAGTCCAGCTGGCGGTTGTCGCTGATCTGCGTCAGCGAGGTGGTGACGCCCCGGCGGTAGAAGACGCCGTGCAGGGAGAGGGCGGCGTAGGTGCGGGCCTTGAGGTGGAGGCGCCAGACCCAGAGCCGGTCCTCGGCGGTGCGCAGCTTGGTCTCGAAGCGGGACCCGCCGTCCTCGAAGAGGGTGCGGCCGTAGATGCCGAAGGGGACGAAGGGGTAGTCCACCATCGTGATCATGCTGGCCGGGGCGATGCCGTCGCGGGGGTCCATGACGGCGTCGCGGACCTTGGCGGGGGCGTACTTGACGTTCCGCTTGCGGCCCTCGGCGAGGACGTGGTCGGTCCGGGCGAAGTCGCAGCCGAGGCGCTCTATGCCGTCGACGGCGGCACGGAGGTGGCCGGGGGCGTACCAGTCGTCGCCGTCGAGGAAGGTGACGTAGTCGCCGGTGGAGGCGTCGATGCCGGTGTTGCGGGCCTGGGCGACGCCGAGGTTGGTCTCGTGGCGGATGACCCGGGCGTTCGGGATGCGGTCCTTCCAGCGGTCGAGGACGTCCGGGGTCTCGTCGGTGGAGCAGTCGTCGATCAGCAGGAACTCGAAGTCCGGGTCCGCGTTGCGGGCGAGGCTGCGCACGGTGTCGGGGGCGTACGGCCCGACGTTGTGGAAGGGGACGACGACGGAGAGTTTGGGCACGCGGAGAATCCCCACACTGGATCGGAGGCGGACACGGACGGCTCGGAGCGGAGGCGGCGTACGGAGTGCCGTACACCGGTGGAAATCGGGGGTGTCCTCCGGCTGTCAGGCGTCGGTACGGCGGGCAGCGTATGCGGCGTCCTGGCCGCTCGAACGAGCCTCGTGTGGACGGTCGGTGAACTCTTGCCGTCCCTCGTGCGAACCGCCCCGCGTCCGCCGTGCGCGGCGTCGCGCGAGGAGCGCGGTGGCGAGGAGGGCGAGGAGCGCGGCGCCTCCGGCGGCGGCGCCGAGCCGGACGCCGGGCGGCCGGAAGGAGCAGCTCACCCGGGTCGCGCGGCCGTCGAGGGGGACGGCGAGCAGGCCCCGGTGGGAGCGGGCGGAGACGGGTTCGGCGTCGCCGGCCGCGCACCGCCAGCCGGTGGCCCTGGGGACGGCGACGACGGCGAGGCCGGTGCTGCCGGGCGGCAGTTCGGCGGTGAGGCCGTGGCCGGTGGCGGTGACGCGGGTGGCTCCGGTGGCGGTGAGCCGGGTGACGGCGGCGGCGAGCCGGGCGCGGTCGAGGCAGCCGACGGACCGGTCCGGCAGGGTGGGCTTCCGGTCGGTGACCAGCTCGATGCGGACCCCGCCGTCGGCCGGGACGGTGCCGAGGGCGCGCATCGGGGCGCGGACGGCGGGCGGGCGGCCGTCGTAGTCGGCGGGGGCGGCGCCGGCCAGGGCGGCGGTGCCCTTGTACTCGGGCGCCCAGAACCAGACCTCGGCGCCGGCCGGGCAGCGGGCGGTGAGCGTGCGGCCGGCGCGGCGGACGGCGGGCAGCGCGTAGACGGAGGAGCCGAGGAGGAGTTCCTGGTTGCGGAAGGCGGAGTCGGCCGGGTCGACGGCGGCCGGCCGGCCGGGGTGGACGGTGACGAGCGGCGGTACGGGGGTGCGGGCGGTGGTCGCGGTGCCGTGCGGCGCGGCGTCCTGGCGTACCGGCTCGGTGGCCTCGGAGCGGATCCGGGCACCGACGGAGAAGATCGCGTCGGTGACCGGGTTGTCGAGGGTCTCGGGGTGCCGGCCCTTGGCGTAGTGGCCGAAGCCGAGGGAGTCGAGGGTGCGGGAGGTGTTCTCGGTGGTGAGGCTGGAGTACGCGTCGGCGCCCTCGCCGCCGAGCAGCAGGGGTTCGTTGCCGCCGGGCAGCGGACCGGGGTCGGTGCGGTACGCCGGCCAGGCGTCGGCGCGGGCCACCTCGTCGCCCACCGCCCGCTGCCACGGCCCGATCCGGGGCGCCCAGGAGACGTCGGCGCGCTGCTGCCGCTCGATCCGGGCTCCGCTGACGACCGTCTCGCCCGTCTGGGCGGCGAGCAGGAGGACGGCTCCGGCGACGGGCAGCACGCGGGAGGTGGCGGCGGAGGCGGCGGACCGGAAGGCGGGCCGGGCGACGGCGGCCGCGGACCGGGTGGCCGCGGACCGGTCGGCCGCGGACCGGTCGGCGCGCGACCCGAGGAGCACCGCGGCGAGGGCGAGCAGGAGGACGGCGACGCCGGCTGCGGGGTAGGTCCAGCTGTCGAGGTCGGCGCTGGTCCGGGCGGCGAGGGCGAGCGCCCCGAGGAGGCCGGCGGCGCCGAGCAGGGCGGCCGGGCGGGGCACGCCGGGGGCCGCGGAGAGCCAGGCGGCGACGAGCAGCAGGCCGCACAGGACGAAGGTCTGCCGGTAGGGGTTGCCGTTGGGCGAGGCGCCCGCGTGCCAGAGGAGGTGGGTCGGTCCCCACTGGAGGGAGAGCGTCACCAGGACGAGCAGCGCCGTCCAGCCGGCCCGGACGCGCGGGGCGACGGCCCGGTTGAAGGGCAGGCTGAGGGCGAGGAGGAGCGCGGGCGTGCCGATGAAGAGCGCCGGGGTGTCCACGTTCGCGGTGGCGGGCAGGAAGCGGCCGGACAGCTCGGCCCAGGAGGCGGGCGCGAAGACGGTCTCGGGCGTCGGGTCGGCGTACCTGGTCCCGCTGAACACGACGAGGACGAGCGGTGCGGCGAGCCCGACGCCGAGGCCCACGGTCCACGCGGCGCGGAGCAGGGCGGCGAGCCGTCGGCGGGCGCCGGTCGTGTCGCCGGTCCTGTCGCCGGTCCTGTCGCCGGTTGTGTCTCCGGTCCTGTCGCCAGTCGTGTCGTCGGTCGTGTCGTCGGTGAGGAGCCGGACGACGAGGAAGAGCGCCGCGCCCAGGGTGGCCATGTAGGCGGTGTAGAAGTTGGCGGTCCAGGCGGCGGCGACGACGAGCGGGCCGAGCACCGGCCGCCGGCCGGCCCGGGCCCACTCCGCGACCAGGCAGAGCAGCGGGAAGGCGATGAGCCCGTCCAGCCACATGGGCACGGAGGCGCCGTGGTTGAAGGTCCATCCGCAGAGCGCGTAGGCGGCCCCGAGAAGGACGGCGAGCGGCCACGGGCCGCCGGGCCCTCCGGCCGGGCGGAGCCTGATCAGCAGCGCGGCCATCGCCGCCCCCGCCGCGGTGATCTTGAGCGCGGTGATGACGTACAGGGCGAGTTCCGGCCGGTCGGCCGGGAAGAGGACGACGAGGAGCGAGAAGGGGCTGCTCAGGTAGGTGCCGATGTCGCCGAGGAAGCCCGCGCCGAAGCCGGAGTTCCAGTTGAGGAAGGCGTCGCCGTGGGTGTCGCCGAGCAGGAAGGCGCGCCAGTAGGCGTGGTACGGCAGGTACTGCTGTCCCAGGTCGACGACGTTCCGGGTGTACGGCCCGAGGGGGTGGCTGCGGGCGAGCGCGGTGGCCAGGACGAAGACGGCGGCGGTGAGCGCTCCGGCGCCTGCCGGGGCGAGCAGCAGCGGGTTCCGGACCCGGCGGGGACCGCCCCGCGCCCCCTCCCGGTCGGGGATGGGCGCGGGTGTGGCGGCGGGTGGCACGGGTCCTCCAGGGAGCACGGGGCTCTCGTCGGTCACCCGCGGCGAACGCACGGCGGGACGAACCCATTACTCCTGGTTCGGGCGACCCGAAGTGGATCACCCGGCGATCTCCCGGCAGCCCCCGGGTGAACACCCGGTGTCTCCCCCGGCCCGCCGGTCCTGTCGGAGGACCGGCGAGGGGGCTTCCTCTTGCCCGGGCGGGTCAGAGGACGTGGTCGAACGCGGGCTGTCCGGTGAGGACGGGGCTGGCGACGCGGGTGCCGAAGGGCTTCCGGTAGTCGCCGGTGCCGGCGTAGAAGTAGGCGGTCTTGTTCGGGCCGTACGCGAACAGGTCGGGGCGGCCGTCGTAGTTGCCGTCACCGATGCCGATGGTGTCGGTGTAGGCGTTCCAGCCGCCGCCGATCTGCTTGCGGGCGACGAACGTGCCGTCGCCCTTGCCCAGGTACAGCCAGAGGACGCCGTCCTTGTCGCGGGCGACCAGGTCGCCGGCGGCGGCGCCGCCGATGTTGCCGGTGGCGGTGATCTGGTTGTAGATCCCCCAGCCGCCGGTGCCGATCTTCTTCCGCGCGGCGAACGGAGCGGCGACGTTCCCGGTGTTCTTGTAGAGCCACAGGGCGCCGGCCTTGTCGACGGCGACCAGGTCGGAGCGGCCGTCACCGTCCAGATCGCTGCCGCCGGTGAGCCGCGTGTACGTGTTCCAGCCGCCGCCGATCCGCTTCCGGGCACCGATCTTCGCCTCGGAGCTCACGTCGTACAGCCACAGGACGCCGTTCCGGTCACGGGCGACGAAGTCGGCGGGGCCGTAGCCGACGGACCCGAGGGCCTCGATCCGGTCGTAGATCTGCCATCCGCTGCCGGCCTCGTGGAACCCGTAGACCCCCGTGAGGGTCTTCTTGGCCGCGTCGTAGCCGGTGTCGGTGCGCCACAGCACGCCCTGCGCGTCCCGGGCCAGCAGCCCGGCGGTGCCGCTCCAGGAGAAGTCGTGCTGGGTGGCGAGGTTCCGGCCGGCCGTGAAGCTGCCGGAGGCCTTCAGGTCCGGGCCGATGCCGTTCTGCGGGACGGCCGTGTACGACCAGTCGTACGTTCCGGTCGGGGCGTCCGGGCCCAGGCCGGCGGCGACCTCGGCCCAGCGGATGCCGAACTCCCCCGGACCGTAGTAGTAGTCGCTGCCGGCGGACTCGGTGTAGAGGTGCAGCTTCTTCGAGAAGGACCGGCCGGTCGCACGGTGGACGATCTTCAGGCTGACATCCGCGTTGTCCCGGGACATCTTCCACTTGAGCGGGATCGAGGAGGCGAGGTCGAACGGCTGCGGGAACCGCGTGCCGAGGTGGACCAGCTGCGTCGGCTCGCCGGTGGAGGCGACCAGCGTGGCGGTCGGCCTGCCGTCCGCGCCGAGGGAGATCCGGTAGAGCCCCTCGCCGTGCTCGACGGTGCCGCCGCGCACGAACACCGAGCCGTCGGCGCCGGTGAGGGGCACGCCGACGTAGTCGAGGAGCTTGAAGGTCTCGCCGGAGTCCAGGGACCTGGCCGTGTACGGGACCACCTGCTCGGTCCTGCCGTAGCCGTCCCCCTGGAGGGAGGTCGGGGTCCCGTAGGTCACCCACGAGCCCAGGAGGCCCGCGGTGAGACCCAGCCCGTCGCCATCCTGGGGGTCGAGCGAGGACTTGGCGCCGGTGGCGCGGTCCACGGTGACGACCTTCCCGCCGGCCCCCACCCAGGCGAGGTGCGTCGCGGAGATCGAGGCGTACTCCCGGTAGGAGCCGCGGGCGATCGCGGCGTCCTCGTCGGTGAAGGTCGCCTTGGCGGTGGCGAGGTCGACGGCGGCGACCTGGTACGGGGAGGTGGCGCCCGACCGGTAGTAGTCGACGAGGACGGAACCGTCGCGGGCGGGGGTGGCGTTGAAGCCCTGGGCGTCGGACGGGATGCCCTCGACCTTCCGCCGCGTGACGGTGTCGCCGGTGCGGGTGACGAGGCTCAGCTCCGCGGAGCCGTCCGCCTTCGTCACCTCCGCCAGGATCGTGTCCTTGGAGACGGCCTGCACGTAGACGGCGTTCAGCGGGCGGAGGTCGATCGTGACGGACCTGCCGCCGTCGGCCATGTCGTGGAGCTGGAGGACCAGCGAACGGCGGGGAGTCGACCCCTTCCCGGTCATGATCACGTCCGAGCCGGTGGAGTCGGCCACCGGGGCGTCGATCGTGGTGGTCGAGCCGTCCGCGAACCGGGTCCACGTGAACACGCGGGGCGTGTCGCCCGCCCACGCCTTGGTCAGGAAACCGGTCCTTCCGACCGCCTCGAACGAGGACACGCCCGACGGGTACGCGAGGGGCGTCGCCTGAGCTCCCGTACCGGCCGTCACGGCGGCGGGCAGGGCGGCCGCGCCGGCCGGGACCGACAGGGCGCCCGCGCCGAGCGTGACGGCGAGGACGGTGGTGATCGCGGCGGACACACCCCGACGGCCGTTCGTACGTACGGAGTTCATGGTTCTCCCGGGGAGTCTGAGCGGCACGCCTTCCTGCGTGCGTCGTCCCTGAGACCTTCGTCCCGACCGGAAGGTTGTACGGACGTTCGAAGGTCAGGCCGGGGTGACCGGCAGCACGTCCGGCGACAGCGCCGCCGCGCGGGCGCTCGCGCTCGTCATCCGGCGCCGGTGGTGGCGCCGGCACAGCACCTCGTAACCGACGACCTCCGCGGCGGTGTTCACGTCGCCGATCACGACCTGCTCGCCCTCGACGACCATGTGGCCGCCGACGGTCCGGGCGTTGTGGGTGGCGCGGGCGCCGCACCAGCAGAGCGCCTCCACCTGGAGCTGCTCGATCCGGTCGGCGAGCTCGATCAGCCGCTGCGAGCCGGGGAAGAGCTTGGTCCGGAAATCGGTCGTGATGCCGAAGGCGTAGACGTCGAGTCCGAGGTCGTCGACGATCCTGGCGAGCTGGTCGATCTGGACCGGGGCGAGGAACTGCGCCTCGTCGACGATCACGTAGTCGGCCTTGCCTCCCTGGGAGAGCTGGTCGACGAGGTACGCGTAGAGGTCCATGCCCTCCGGCGCCTCGACGGCCTCGGTCACCAGGCCGAGCCGGGAGGACAGTTTCCCGGTGCCCGCCCGGTCGTCCCGGGTGAAGATCACGCCCTGGAGTCCGCGCGCGTCGCGGTTGTGCGCGATCTGGAGAGCCAGTGTGCTCTTTCCGCAGTCCATCGTTCCGGAGAAGAACACCAGCTCGGGCATGACGGGTCGGGGACCTTTCGGGTCGGAGGGGAGGGGGACGGAAGGAACGGGTCAGGACCGGACTTCGAGGAGCGGCACGAACTGCTCGGCGGGGGTCATCGACCCGTGCATGCCGGTCATCCGGGTCTCCAGCGGCTCGCCGACGGACGCGACGAGCGCCACGTCCTCGTGGGCCGCGGCGACGACGTCGCCGATCCGGCCGTACACCCGCTCGTCGACCGTGTCGCCGAACCAGCCGAGGGCGATGGCCTCGTCGCGGCCCGCCACCCAGAACTGCTCGCCGAG
Organism: Streptomyces sp. NPDC056503; assembly: GCF_042794995.1. Taxonomy (NCBI): domain Bacteria; kingdom Bacillati; phylum Actinomycetota; class Actinomycetes; order Kitasatosporales; family Streptomycetaceae; genus Streptomyces; species Streptomyces sp. NPDC056503. Next base: position 41,430 of record NZ_JBHTST010000030.1, on the reverse strand, counting down.
GACCTCGCGCCAGCAGGTGAGGACGTCGGCCTCGGCGCCGGGGACGGCGTAGACGTGGCGGGCGCGGCCCTCGCCGCCGAGGAGGGCGACGCCGGCGCGCAGCTCCCAGTCCTCGTCGACGTCGATCCGGTGCTCCTCGTCGAAGGGCACGTCGACCATGCCGTGGTCGGCGGTGACGTACAGCGCCGAGTGGGCGGGCAGCTGCTCGGCGAGCCTCTGGACCAGCCGGTCGACCAGCATCAGCTGACCGCGCCAGGCGTCGGAGTCGAGGCCGAAGCGGTGCCCGGCGCCGTCGAGCTCGCTGTAGTACGTGTAGACCAGCGAGCGGTCGCCGCCGGCCAGCTGCTCGGCGGCGAGGTCCATCCGCTCCTCGCCGGAGAGGCGGCCGTGGAAGGTGCCGCCGCTGAGCGCGATCTGGGTGAGCGGGGTCTGCTCGAAGATCGGGGAGGACACCTGCGCGGTGTGGATCCCGGCCGCGTGGGCCTGCTGGAAGACGGTCGGGTACGGCTGCCAGGCCTTCGGCGGGGTCCAGGGGCGCCACTTGAGCTGGTTCATCAGCTCGCCGGTCTGGGGGTTGCGCACGGTGTAGCCGCCGAGGCCGTGGGCGCCGGGGGTGCGGCCGGTGCCCACGGAGGCGAGCGAGGTGGCGGTGGTGGCGGGGAAACCCGCGGTGAGGGGCCGGCCGGTGCCGCCGCGCGAGGTGCCGAGCAGTGAGGTCAGGTACGGGGCCTCGTCCGGGTGGGCCTTGATCTGCTCCCAGCCGAGCCCGTCGACGAGGAAGACGCAGACGCGGTCGGCGGGGGTCAGCTCGGCTATCCGCGCGTCGAAGCCGGGCACGCCCTGGCCGGCGACGAGGGTGGGCAGCAGGTCGCCGAGGGAGCCGGAGCCGTACTCGGGCACCGGAGCGGTTTCGGGCGCGAGCGGGACCGGGTCGTCCGGCCAGCCGTGGGCGACGGAGGTCGGCTGGGCCATCAGCGGCCGGCCGTCGGGGCGGTGTCGGCGGTGGCCTCGGAGAGCGCCTGGGCGAAGGTGAGGGTCTGCCGGACGGTGTCCGGGCCGTCGCCGGCCTCGCTGACGCGCAGGCTGAGGTCGTCCGCGGTGGCGTTGCCGGTGTAGCCGTGGTCGGCGTCGCAGTTCGGGTCGCCGCAGGCGGCGGGCTCCAGGTCGATCCGGGAGACGGCGCCCCAGCCGATGGTGAGGACGACCTCGCGGGGCACGGTGCCCGGGGTGTACGACTCCGGGTTGGCGACGACCCGGCTGACCACGACCGACGAGATCCGGTCCAGCTTCACGGACTCGGTGGACGTGGTGGCGTACGGGCTCGGCGAGCTGTTGTCGGCCGCCTGCTCGTCGGTGTGGCTGACGATGAAGCGGCTCGGGGTCAGCACCAGGACGGTGACGTGGCGACGGACCTCGTTGGCGTCGAAGGTGGTCTCCTGGTGGACCACGTACGACGCGACGTCCTCGCCGCCTACGGCGGCCTCCACCGCCTCGGCCACGAGGGCCGGGTAGTAGCCGCTGCGCTCGATCGCCGCGCGCAGCCCCTGGGTCGTCGTACCGCTCTTCACCATGGACTCCATCCTACGGGGCCGTGGGCACCCTCCGACCCTTCAGTAGCTGGGCAGGCGGCGGGGGCCGAGGTCGGTGGTGGGCGCCGGTGGGGCCAGCCGGACCACGGCGCCGAGGACGGAGACGCCGGACTGGGCGACCACGGCCGGTTCGAGCGCGACGGAGACGATCTCCGGATGGTCGTCGACCAGCCGGGAGACCCTGAGCAGCAGCTCCTCCAGGGCGGGGGTGTCGACCGGGGCGGAGCCGCGCCACCCGAAGAGCAGCGGGGCGGTGCGGATGGAGCGGACCAGCTCGGCCGCGTCCCGGTCGGTGGCCGGGACCAGCCGGTGGGCGGTGTCGCCGAGGAGTTCGGAGGCGGCGCCGGCGAGCCCGAAGGAGAGCACGGCGCCGGCCGCGGGGTCGATCGCGGCGCGCACCACGGTGTCGACGCCGCGGGGCGCCATCGCCTGGACGACCGGCTGGAGCTCCTCGGGCTTGCCGAGGGCCTCGGTCAGCTCGGCGTAGGCGGTGCGCAGCTGCCCCTCGCTCGCCAGGTCGAGCCGGACGCCGCCGAGGTCCGGGCGGTGGCGCAGGTGCGGGGCGGTGGTCTTGAGCGCCACCGGGTAGCCGAGCCGGGCGGCGGCCGCGACGGCCTCGTCGGGCCCGGGCGCGGGCAGGGTGGGGCGGAGGGTGATGCCGTACCGGCCGAGCAGTTCGGCGGCCTCGTCCGCGGTGAGGGTGACTCCCCGGGACTCCTGTCCCGCGCCCCGCTCGCCGAGCACCCGGTCGATCAGCGCGGCGGCGCCGGCCTCGTCGATGGAGTCGTACTCCGGCACGCGGCCCGGATCAGCGGCCTGGCGCCGCCACTGCCCGTACCGCACGGCCTCGGCGAGCGCCCGCACGGCCCGCTCGGCGGCGGGGTAGGCGGGGATGTTCCGGGCGGGGGCGGCCGGGGCCGGTGTCTCCTGTGCGTCCCGTGCGGCCTGCGGGTCCCGTGCGGCCTGCGCGCCCTGTGGCTCCGTCGGTGCGGGCACGGGGGCGGGGGCCGGCGCGGCGGCGGCCGGGCGGCGGGGGCGGGCGGGGGCGGGGCGGGTGCTGGTGGCGGCGGACAGGGCCTCGGCGAGGCCGCCCATCTCGACGTGCACGACGACGACCGGCTTGGCGGCGCCCGCGGCGCCGCCGCCGGCGACGGCCTCGCGGAGGGAGGCGGCCAGCACTTCGGTGGTGCCCTCGATGCCGACCCAGGGGATCGCGGTGACGACGACCGCGTCGCAGGAGTCGTCGGCGAGGGCGGCGGCGAGCGCGTCCCGGAAGTCGGCGGGCGTGGCGGCGGTCGTCAGGTCGAGGGGTCGCTGCGGGCGCAGCCCCTCGGTGAGGCAGGCGTCGTACGCGAGGAGGCCGAGGGACTCGGAGTTGCCCAGGATCGCGACGCGCGGTCCGGCGGGGAGCGGCTGCTCGGCGAGCAGCACCCCGGCGTCGACGAGTTCGGTGACGGTGTCGACGCGGATGACGCCGGCCTGGCGCAGCAGCGCGGAGACGGTGGCGTGCGGGATGCGGGTGACGGGGACGCGGTGCCCGGGCGGGGCGCTGCCGCTGTGGCGGGCGCCCTTGACGACCACGACCGGCTTGACGGCGGCGGTGCGGCGGGCCAGCCGGGTGAACTTGCGCGGGTTGCCGATGGACTCCAGGTAGAGGAGGACGACGTCGGTCGCCGGGTCGTCGTACCAGTGCTGGAGCACGTCGTTGCCGGAGACGTCGGCGCGGTTGCCGGCGGAGATGAAGGAGGAGAGGCCGGCGCCGCGCCGGTGCAGCCCGGCGAGGAGGGCGACGCCGATGGCGCCGGACTGGGTGAAGAGGCCGATCCGTCCGGCGGCGGGCATCTCGGGGGCGAGGGAGGCGTTGAGCCGGACGTCGTCGGCGGTGTCGATGATGCCGAAGGCGTTGGGGCCGATGATCCGCATGCCGTACGAGCGGGCCTGGCGGACCAGGGCGCGCTGCCGCTCGCGCCCCTCGGGGCCGCCGCTCTCGGCGTAGCCGGCGGAGAGGACGACGAGGCCGCGCACCCCGTGCTCACCGCAGTCGGCGACGGCCTCGGGGACCCGCTCGGCGGGGACCGCGACGATCGCCAGGTCGACGGGGGCGCCGATGGCGGCGACGGAGGGGAAGGCGGGCACGCCGTCGAGCAGGGGCTCCGCCTCCGCTCCGAGCGCGGGGTTGACCGCGTACACCTGCCCGGTGAAGCCGCCTCCGAGCAGGTTCCGCAGCACGGTCCTGCCGACTCCGCCGGGGGCGCGCCCGGCGCCGACGACGGCGACCGAGCGGGGGGCGAGGAGCCGCTGGACGGAGTGGGCCTCGGCGCGCTGTTCGCGGGCGCGCTGGACGGCGAGGGAGCGGTCGGTCGGTTCGAGGTCGAGGTGGAGGCGGACGGAGCCGTCCTCGAAGCTGCGCTTCTGGGTGTAGCCGGCGTCCGTGAACACCTTGATCATCTTGGTGTTGGCGGGCAGCACCTCGGCGGCGAAGCGGCGGATGCCGCGCTCGCGGGCGACGGCCGCGATGTGTTCGAGGAGGGCGGAGGCGACGCCGCGGCCCTGGTGGGCGTCCTGGACGAGGAAGGCGACCTCGGCCTCGTCGGCGGGTGCCGAGGCGGGCAGGCCCCGGCCGTCGATCCGGTCGTAGCGGACGGTGGCGATGAACTCGCCGCCGACGGTGGCGGCGAGGCCGACCCGGTCGACGAAGTCGTGGTGGGTGAAGCGGTGGACGTCCTTGGCGGAGAGCCGGGGGTAGGGGGCGAAGAAGCGGTAGTACTTCGACTCGTCCGAGACCTGCTCGTAGAAGCTGACGAGCCGGTCGGCGTCGTCGGCGGTGATGGGCCGGATGCGCGCGGTGCCGCCGTCGCGGAGCACGACGTCGGCCTCCCAGTGGTCGGGGTAGGCGTGCTCCTCGGGGGCCGGGTGGTCGCCCGCTCCCCCGCCCGCTCCTCCGCCCCCGGTCCCGCCCGGTCCGTCCGTCTGCTCCGACGCGCTGCGCATGGGGCAAAGCCTACGGCCGGGGTCCGACACCGGCACGGCTCGCGCGCCCACTCCCTGGCGGTACACGGCTCGCGCGCCCTCCCCGCCCCGTGCAAGGTGAGAGGGCCGAACGTCGCACGGATGCGGGACGAATGTCGACAGGAGCACGCCGCAACCCGTGAGAGACTGGTCTAGACAACCGCTGAAGACCCGAAGGGCAACACCATGGCTGAGCGCCGCGTCAACGTCGGCTGGGCCGAGGGCCTGCACGCCCGCCCCGCCTCCATCTTCGTCCGTGCCGCCACGGCCTCCGGTGTCCCGGTGACCATCGCGAAGGCCGACGGCAACCCGGTCAACGCCGCGTCGATGCTCGCGGTGCTCGGTCTGGGCGCGCAGGGCGGCGAGGAGATCGTGCTCGCCTCGGACGCCGAGGGCGCCGAGGCCGCGCTGGAGCGCCTCGCCAAGCTCGTCGCCGAGGGTCTCGACGAGCTCCCCGAGACGGTCTGACCCGGCGGGTCGAGCCACACCCCTCCCCGACGGCCGTGCCCCCGGAATTCCCGGCGGACACGGCCGTCCGGCATTTCCAGAGCCCAGCAATTACCTATTCAGGAAGTTTTCGGGCAGCACGAAAGAAGCCCTGGAATTGCTATTCTTTGTATACGGCGTCCGTGTTAATTCCGGACGCTCGCCGTGTTGACGGCATGTTGCGAAACCCTCACACGGCCCCGATCCGGCCTTTTCAGCCGGTGCAGCGGGAGCGTGTGCTCGGCGTGCTGCGCCGTGAGCGCGCGGGCCCGCTCGGCGTCCCCGCGGGCGATGGCGTCGACGATCGCCCCGTGCTCGGCCCAGGCCTCGACGGGCCGGTCCGGCTGGTCCACCACGTACATCCAGGCGATCTTGTGGCGCAGCTGGGTGAGGAGCGCGGCGAGCGCCGGGGACCCGGAGGCCTGCGCGAGCGTCTCGTGGAACCAGCCGCCGAGCGCCCGCAGATCCTCGCCCTGCCCCCGGCGGGCCCTTTCCTGCCCCAGCCTGACCAGGCCGCGCAGCACCTTGAGGTGGGCGTCGGTGCGCCGCTGGGCGGCCCGGGCGGCGCCGAGCGGTTCCAGCAGCGCCCGTACGTCGAGGAGGTCGGCGGCCTCCTGGTCGGTCGGCTCGGCGACATGGGCGCCCGCATGCCGGCGGCTGACGACGAAGCCCTCGGACTCCAGGGTGCGCAGCGCCTCGCGGACCGGGACGCGGGAGACGCCGTAGCGGCGGGCGAGCTGTTCCTCGGTCAGCCGGCTGCCGCGCTCGAAGACCCCCGAGACGATGTCGTCCCGGATCGCCGTGCATACCGATTGCGCGGGAACCCGCATGTCCGACCTCCGCTTTCGCTCCGCGCGCACCGAATTCGAGCAGCGCTGTTTCCGCGACTCTATTGCAGCGCGCCGGAAATTCCGATGCCCCCTCGGAATTCGTCCGGTTCGCGGAGGCGGCCGTACGGTACCGGGTGCGACGAAAAGGCCCCGGCTCACCAGGAGCCGGGGCCTTTCGGTACAGCGGGGACGCGAGGCGTCAGAGGCTGACGCCCCGGGCGCGGAGGTACGCGACGGGGTTGATGTCGGAGCCGTACTCGGCGGTGGCCCGGGCCTCGAAGTGGAGGTGCGGGCCGGTGGAGTTGCCGGTCGAGCCGGAGACGCCTATCTGCTGGCCGGGCTCGACGGACTGGCCGACGTAGACGCCGATGGACGACAGGTGGCCGTACTGGGTGTACGTGCCGTCGTTCATCCGGATCACGATGTTGTTGCCGTAGGCGCCGCCCCAGCCGGCCTCGACGACGGTGCCGGAGCCGACGGAGACGACCGAGCTGCCGTAGGCGGCGTGGAAGTCGACGCCGGAGTGGCTGCCGGAGGACCAGAGCGAGCCGCCGGTCTTGTAGCCGGTGGAGACGTACGAGCCGGCGACCGGGAGGTTGAAGGAGGCGAGCCGGCGGCGCTCGGCCTCGCGGGCCGCGCGCTCCTTGGCCTCGCGGATCTCCTGGGCGCGGGCCTCGGCCTTGCGCTTCGCCTCGGCGCGGACCTTGGCCCGGGCCTCGGCCTCGGCGGCCTCCTGCTCCTGGGCGGCGGCCTGCGCGTTGATCTGGTCGGCGATGGACTCGTCGGCGATCACCTGGGTGAGGCCGGTGTCCTCGGAGGAACGGTTGTCCGTGTCGGCGGCGAGCGCCGGGGAGGCCAGGGTGCCGACGACGCCGGTGGTGGCGAGTGCGGCCACGCCGGCGATGCCGACGCTGCGGCGAGCCAGTCGGCTCGCACCACGATGCTTCCCGGTGGCACGGGTGAACGCCAAGACGGTTCCTTTCCTTCCTTCTCGCCTACCGGGTTAGCTGACGGGTTCGGAGCAGGAAGGTCTCCTACGGGCCCCTCCGCGTGGCGAAGGCGTCCGATTCACCCCAGGGACTGCGTGGGTCCCCGGCTCCCCAGGCTCGCGCCTGACGGGGACTCGGCGATGACTGCCCGGTTGCCGCGGGTGCGGCGCGTGCGTCGGGTCGGACAGACGGACTGACGCTAGGCCGGACGGATGTCAATCGCCAAACAGACACGCCCATTTGTAAGACATGCCACAGGGCATACGATCATCCTTGACTCCATAACGGACAAAGCGGAGGTCTCCGGCGCTTCCGCGCATCGGAGACCTCCGCCGGAGCCGACGGGAGGTCAGCTCACCACGGTCACCTCGCCGATGCCGAGGGCCCTCACGGGCTCCTCGATCTGCGCGGCGTCGCCCACCAGGACGGTGACGAGCCGGTCCACCGGGAAGGCGCTGACGACGGCCGCCGTGGCCTCGACCGTGCCGGTCTCGGCGAGCCGCGCGTACAGCCGCGCCTGGTAGTCGTCCGGCAGGTGCTGCTCGACCTGGTCGGAGAGGGTCGCGGCGACCGACGCGGCCGTCTCGTACTTGAGCGGGGCCACGCCCACCAGGTTCTGCACCGCGATGTCCCGCTCGGCGTCGGTCAGACCGCCCTCGGCCAGCGTCCGGAGCACCTTCCACAGGTCGTCGAGGGCCGGACCGGTGTTGGGGGTGTCGATCGAGCCGCTGATGGCGAGCATCGAGGCGCCGTGCCCCTCGCCGTCCGACCGCAGCACCTGCCCGAAGGCGCGCACGCCGTACGTGTACCCCTTCTCCTCGCGCAGGACGGCGTCCAGACGGGACGTCAGGGTGCCGCCGAGGCAGTAGACGCCGAGGACCTGCGCGGCCCACACGGAGTCGTGGCGGTCCGGGCCGATCCGGCCGATGAGCAGCTGGGTCTGGACCGCTCCGGGGCGGTCGACGATGACGACCCGCCCGGTGTCGTCGGCGGTGATCGGCGCCATCGGACGCGGCGCGGCCGGCTTGCCGGTCCAGCCGCCGAGGGTCTCGGCGAGGACCTTGTCGAGGTCCACACCGGTGAGGTCGCCCACGACGACCGCGGTGGCAGCGGCGGGCCGCACGTGCGCGTCGTAGAAGGCCCGGACGGCGGCGGCGTCGATGACCTCGACGGTCTCCTTGGTTCCCTGGCGGGGCCGGGACATCCGGGTGGCGGCCGGGAACAGCTCCTTGTAGAGCTGCTTGGCGGCGCGGCGGCTCGGGTTGGCGGCCTCGTGCGGGATCTCGTCGAGCCGGTTGTCCACCAGGCGCTTGACCTCGTCGGCGTCGAAGGCCGGGGAGATCAGGGCCTCGGCGACCAGCCCGAGCGCCTTGGGGAGCCGGGAGACGGGGACCTCGAGGGAGACCCGGACGCCGGGGTGGTCCGCGTGCGCGTCGAGGGTGGCTCCGCAGCGCTCCAGCTCGGCCGCGAACTCCTCGGCGCCGCGCTCGGTGGTCCCCTCGGAGAGGGCGCGCGCCATGATCGTGGCGACGCCGTCGAGGCCCTCGGGCTCGGCGTCCAGCGGCGCGTCGACGAAGATCTCGACGGCGACGACCTGCTGGCCGGGACGGTGGCAGCGGAGCACGGTCAGGCCGTTGTCGAGCGCGCCGCGCTCGGGCGCCGGGAAGGCCCACGGCCTGGCGGCCCCGGCCTGCGGCTGCGGGTGGAACTCCATGCTGGTCAGGGACACGGCGGCGTCGGTCACTGGTCCGCTCCTTCCTCGTCGTCGCCGTCGGCGCTGTCTTCGGTGGCCACCGGCTCGTAGACCAGCACCGCGCGGTTGTCGGGACGCAGCCGGGCCGCGGCCACCTCGCGCACCTCGTCGGCGGTGATGGCGAGGACGCGGTCGACCGCGGTCAGGGCGAGCTGCGGGTCGCCGAACAGCACAGCGAAGCGGCACAGTTCGTCGGCGCGGCCGGCCACCGTGCCGAGCCGGTCGAGCCATTCGCGCTCCAGCTGGGCCTGGGCGCGCTCCATCTCCTCGGCGGTCGGGCCCTCGGCGGCGAAGCGGGCGAGCTCCTCGTCGACGGCCGACTCGATGGCGGGGACCTCGACGCCGCCGGACGTCTTGACGTCCAGCCAGCCGAGCGAGGGGGCGCCGGCGAGCCGCAGCAGGCCGAAGCCGGCGGCGACAGCGGTGCGGTCGCGGCGGACCAGCCGGTTGTGCAGGCGGGAGGACTCGCCGCCGCCGAGCACGGTGAGGGCGAGGTCGGCGGCGTCGCACGCGCGCGTGCCGTCCTCCGGCAGCCGGTAGGCGGCCATCAGGGCGCGGGCCGGGACGTCCTCGACGAGGACCTCGCGCAGCTGCTCGCCGATGACGTCCGGCAGGCCGCCGTCGCGCGGGGCGGGCTTGCCGTCGTGGCCGGGGATGGAGCCGAAGTACTTCTCCACCCAGGCGAGCGTCTGCTCGGGGTCGATGTCGCCGACGACCGACAGGACCGCGTTGTTGGGCGCGTAGTACGTGCGGAAGAAGGCCCGCGCGTCCTCGAGCGTCGCCGCGTCCAGGTCCGCCATCGAGCCGATGGGGGTGTGGTGGTACGGGTGGCCCTCGGGGTACGCGAGCGCGGTGAGCTTCTCGAAGGCGGTGCCGTACGGCACGTTGTCGTACCGCTGGCGGCGCTCGTTCTTCACGACGTCGCGCTGGTTCTCCATCGACTCGTCGTCGAGGGCGGCCAGCAGCGAGCCCATCCGGTCGGCCTCCAGCCAGAGCGCGAGCTCCAGCTGGTGGGTGGGCATGGTCTCGAAGTAGTTGGTGCGCTCGAAGCTGGTCGTGCCGTTGAGCGAGCCGCCGGCGCCCTGCACCAGCTCGAAGTGCCCGTTGCCGTGCACCTGCTGGGAGCCCTGGAACATGAGGTGCTCGAAGAGGTGGGCGAGGCCCGTGCGGCCCTCGACCTCGTGGCGCGAGCCGACGTCGTACCAGAGGCAGACCGCGGCGACCGGGGTCAGGTGGTCCTCGGAGAGGACGACCCGCAGACCGTTCGCCAGGCGGTGCTCGGTCGCTGTCAGGCCGCCGGAGCCGGCCTCGGCCGTGGCCGTGTGACCCATGGGCATGTACGTCCCTTCGATCGCGATCTGGAAAAGTCCTGCCACTGTATGCAAGCGCGCCGCCACCTGGCGAAGTTCCCGGAGTCCTCCGATGTCCCTCGTCCGGGTCGCGGTCCGCGTTGTCGGTGGCACAGTCCACAATGGTCCGCGTCAGATCAAGCCTTGTCGGATAAGGAGCCGCAGCCGCGATGGCCCGCCGCAGCACGAAGACACCGCCGCCGGACGACGCGTACGAGGAGAGGATCCTCGACATCGACGTCGTCGACGAGATGCAGGGCTCCTTCCTCGAGTACGCCTACTCGGTCATCTACTCGCGCGCTCTGCCCGACGCCCGCGACGGCATGAAGCCGGTCCAGCGGCGCATCGTCTACCAGATGAACGAGATGGGCCTGCGCCCCGACCGGGGGTTCGTCAAGTGCGCCCGCGTGGTCGGCGAGGTCATGGGCAAGCTGCACCCCCATGGCGACGCCTCGATCTACGACGCCATGGTGCGCATGGCGCAGCCCTTCTCCATGCGTGTGCCGCTGGTCGACGGCCACGGCAACTTCGGCTCGCTCGGCAACGACGACCCGCCGGCCGCCATGCGGTACACCGAGTCGCGGATGGCCCCGGCCGCCCTGCTGATGACCGAGTCGATCGACGAGGACACGGTCGACTTCGCGCCCAACTACGACGGCCAGGAGCGGGAGCCGGTCGCGCTCCCCGCCGCGTACCCGAACCTGCTGGTGAACGGCGCCTCGGGCATCGCGGTCGGCATGGCGACCAACATGCCCCCGCACAACCTCGGCGAGGTCGTCGCGGCCGCCCGCCACCTGATCCGGTACCCGAACGCGGACCTGGACGCGCTGATGCGCTTCGTCCCCGGCCCCGACCTGCCCACCGGCGGCCGGATCGTCGGCCTCAACGGCATCCGGGACGCGTACGAGTCGGGCCGCGGCACCTTCAAGATCCGCGCCACCACGTCGGTGGAGACCGTGACGGCCCGCCGCAAGGGCATCGTCGTCACCGAACTGCCCTTCACGGTCGGTCCCGAGAAGGTCATCTCCAAGATCAAGGATCTGGTCGGCTCGAAGAAGCTCCAGGGCATCGCCGACGTCAAGGACCTGACCGACCGGGCCCACGGGCTCCGCCTGGTCATCGAGATCAAGAACGGCTTCGTGCCCGAGGCCGTCCTGGAGCAGCTCTACAAGCTGACGCCGATGGAGGAGTCCTTCGGCATCAACAACGTGGCCCTGGTCGACGGCCAGCCGCTCACCCTCGGCCTCAAGGAGCTGCTGGAGGTCTACCTCGACCACCGCTTCGAGGTCGTCCGCCGCCGCTCCGAGTACCGCCGCGGCAGGAAGCGCGACCGGCTCCACCTGGTCGAGGGACTGCTCGTCGCCCTCCTCGACATCGACGAGGTCATCCGCCTCATCCGGGAGAGCGAGAACTCCGCGCAGGCCAAGGAGCGCCTGATGGAGCGCTTCTCGCTGAGCGAGGTCCAGACCCAGTACATCCTGGACACCCCGCTGCGCCGGCTCACCAAGTTCGACCGCCTGGAGCTGGAGACCGAGCGCGACCGGCTGACCGGCGAGATCGACGAACTGACCGGGATCCTGGAGTCCGACTCCGAGCTGCGCAAGCTGGTCTCGGCCGAGCTGGCCGCGGTCGCGAAGAAGTTCGCCACCGACCGGCGCACGGTCCTCCTGGAGTCGGCGGGCGCCCCGGTGGCGGCCGTGCCGCTGGAGGTCGCGGACGACCCGTGCCGGGTGCTGCTCTCCTCGACCGGCCTGCTGGCCCGGACGGTCTCGGCGGAGCTGCCGCCGGCCGATCCGGAGGCCAAGCGGACCAGGCACGACGCGATCGTCTCGTCGGTGGCGGCCACCCAGCGCGGTGACGTGGGCGCGGTGACCTCGACGGGCCGGCTGCTGCGGATCGCGGTCATCGACCTGCCGCAGCTGCCCGACACGGTCGCGGCGCCGAACCTGGCGGGCGGGGCGCCGCTGACCGAGTTCCTCTCCCTGGAGGCGGACGAGACGGTGGTCTGCCTGACCACCCTGGACGAGGCCTCCCCCGGCCTGGCGATCGGCACCCTCCAGGGCGTGGTCAAGCGGGTCGTGCCGGACTATCCGGCGAACAAGGACGAGCTGGAGGTCATCACCCTCAAGGACGGCGACCGGATCGTCGGGGCGACCGAGCTGCGGACGGGCGAGGAGGACCTGGTCTTCATCACCTCGGACGCGCAGCTGCTGCGCTACCCGGCCTCCCAGGTGCGGCCGCAGGGCCGCCCGGCCGGCGGCATGGCGGGCATCAAGCTGACGGCCGGCGCCGAGGTGCTGTCCTTCGGCGCGGTGGATCCGGCGGCGGAGGCGGCCGTCTTCACGGTGGCGGGTTCGAGCGGCACCCTGGACGGCTCCGCGGCGACCTCGGCGAAGCTGACCCCCTTCGACCAGTACCCGCGCAAGGGCCGGGCGACCGGCGGTGTGCGCTGCCAGCGCTTCCTGAAGGGCGAGGACGCGCTGGTCCTGGCCTGGGCGGGCGCCCTGCCGGCCCGCGCGGCGCAGAAGAACGGCACCCCGGTCGACCTGCCGGAGGCGGACCCGCGCCGCGACGGCTCGGGCACCCCGCTGCCGGCGCCGGTGGACGTGGTGGCGGGCCCGGCGAGCTAGCCGACCGCGCCCGATCCGTACGCGAAGCCCCCCGCTCCCGACCGGAGCGGGGGGCTTCGCCGTGCCGGGCCGGACGCGGGACCCGGGCGCCTCGGGCGCGGGCGTCCGTCGGCGCGGGGCCGACGAGGCGCGGGAGGCCGTCGGGCGCGGCTCGGCGAGGCGCGGGAGCATCGGGCGCGGGAGTCCGTCGGGCGCGGGCGGCGCCGGGGCGCGGGCTCCGTCAGGCCCGGCTCGGCGAGGCTCTGGAGGCCGTCGAGCGCGGCTCGGCGAGACGCGGGAGGCCGCCGGGCGCGGGCTCCTCCGGGGCGCGGGGCTCCGTCAGGCGCGGGCGGTGCCGGGGACGTACACCGTCTCGATCCCGGCGAGGATCAGCCGCAGGCCCTCCTCGAAGCGCTCGTCGTAGCCGGCGAAGAGCTCCGCTCCGGCCGCCGCCGCGAGGGGGTAGGCGGCGAGACGCCCGGCGCGCTCCTCGATGTCGAAGCCCTCCCGGGGCTCCCCGGGCTGGGACTCGGTGCCCTGCTCCTCGGTGACGAACCCGAGCGTGTACATGTACGCCGTGGTGCTGGCCCGCACCGCCTCGCGCAGCGAGAACCCGGCGTCGACGAGGGCGCCGAGCTGGCGCTCCATGTCCTGGGCGTGGTCGGTGCCGGTGAACCGGGCACCGCTGTAGACCTTGGCGCCGTCGCGGTAGCGCAGGAGTCCGGCGCGCAGCCCCCGGTTGGCGGTGAGCATCAGCTCCTGCCAGCTCTGCCCGGCGGCCGGCCGGGCGGCCGGATCGGCGACCATCCGCCGGTACATGACGGTCGCCATCTCGTCGAGCAGCGCCTGCTTGTTCTTGAAGTGCCAGTACAGGGCCGGGGCCTGGACGTGCAGCTCCTGGGCGATCGCGCGGAGCGTGAGCCCTTCCAGCCCGCGCTCGTTCAGCAGCCGCAGGGCGGTCTCCGCCACCTGGCCGGGGTCCAGCTTGCTCGTCTTCTTGGTCGCCACCCCGTCACGGTATCCCCTTGACTCCTTAACGACGTTAAGGCCATGCTGTCCTCAGTGGAATTTAACAGCGTTAAGGAATGGAGGCGGTCACCCATGGCAGCGGACGGGGACACGGACGTCGTCATCACCGGAGCGGGCCCCACGGGGCTCGTGCTCGCCCTCGACCTCGCCCGCCGGGGCGTCCGGGCGCTCCTCCTGGAGCGGGCCGGCGGACTCTTCCCCGGCTCGCGCGGCAAGGGGCTCCAGCCCCGCAGCCAGGAGGTCCTGGACGACCTCGGCGTTCTCCCCGGGGTGCTGGCGGCGGGGGGCCCGTACCCCCGGATGCTCGCCTGGGAGGGGACCGAGCGGCGCGGCGAGTGGGACATGATCGAGCGCTCCGAGCCCACCGAGCAGGTGCCGTACGCGAACACCCTGCTCATCCCGCAGTCCCGCACCCAGGAGCTGCTGTACGCCCGGCTGGCGGAGCTCGGCGGCGGCGTCCGGTTCGGGGCCGAGGTCACCGCGTTCCGCCAGGACGACGAGGGGGTGGAGGTCGAGCTGAGCGGCGGGAAGACGATCAGGGCCGCGTATCTGGTCGGCGCCGACGGCGGCCGCTCCACCGTCCGCAGGGCCCTCGGCATCGGCATGACGGGCGAGACGGTCGACCCGCGCCCGATGCTCGTCGCCGATGTGCGGATCACCCCGGGGGCGGTGACCGACCGGGACCACTGGCACGTCTGGCGGGCCCCGGACGGCGGTGTGGCGCTCTGCCCGTTGCCGGGCGGTGACGACCTGTTCCAGCTCGCCGCCACCTTCGAGGACGCGGCCGCCGCGGTGGACACCACTCCGGAGGGCGTCCGCGCGCTCCTCGTCGCCCGGACGCCGCTGGCGGCGGAGGAGATCACGGACGTCCCCTGGGCCTCGGACTACCGGGCCCGGGCGGCGCTGGCGGACCGGTTCCGGGAGGGCCGGGTCTTCCTCGCGGGCGACGCGGCCCACGTCCACTCCCCCGCCGGGGGCCAGGGCCTCAACACCGGGGTCCAGGACGCGTACAACCTCGGCTGGAAGCTCGCCCAGGTCCTGCTCCACGGGGCCCCCGCCACGCTCCTCGACAGTTACGAGGCCGAGCGCCGCCCGGTCGCGGCGGACGTCCTCGGGCTCAGCACCCGCCTCCACAAGGCGACCGCCGACGGCGAGGCCACCCAGCGGGGCAAGGAGGTCCAACAGCTCGGCCTCGGCTACCGGGACTCGGTACTCGCGGTGGACACCCGCCCGGAGGCTCCCGGGGACGCCCTGCGCGCGGGCGACCGCGCCCCGGACGGCCCCTACGGCGGGGAGCGCCTCTTCGACCTCTTCCGGGGCCCGCACTTCACCCTGCTCACGGTCGGCGACGCCGAGCCGCCCGCGGCCCTGCCGGAGACGGTCCGCCCGGCCCGGCTCGCGGCCCGCGAACCGTACGGCACCGGCGTCCTCCTGATCCGCCCGGACGGATACGTCGGCTGGGCCGGCGAGCGGGCCGACGCGAGCCTCGACGCCTATCTGACGGCGGTCGGCCTGGCGCCGGTCGGCATACGGCCCTGAGGCCCTACGCCTCCGCGGGCGGCTCGTCGCCCTGCGGCACGTACCGGAGGACGCCCCACATGCCGTGCTCGTCCGGGGCGTCCCCGGGTCCGTCCACCTCGCAGGCGGCGAGTTCCTTGCGCAGTGCCGCCCCGTCGACGCCCGAGCCGATCAGCACGAGCTGCGAGAGCCGCTCCTCCCCGGCCGGCCAGGGCTCCGGGTAGAACCGCAGGAAGCGCCCGACCGCGTGCACCAGATAGCGGTGCCCGGGGTCGGCGGCACCGAAGTCCACGAAGCCCTTGAGGCGGTACAGCCCCCCGGGGCGCGAGTCGAGGAAGGCCATCAGCCGCCGGGGGTGCAGCGGTACCGCCGTGGCGAGGGAGACGGTGTCGTAGGCGGCGTGCGGGTGCGCGTGGCCGTCCTCCTCGGCGTAGAGGATGTCCTCGATCGACATCTGGCCGGCGATCTCGTCCTCGGGGACGACCCGGTCGAAGAGCAGCTCGGGATCGATCCGGCCGTGCGCCGCCTCGACCACCGCGGCCCGTCCGGCGAGCCCGGCCACGGTCTCCCGGACCGCCCTCAGCTCCTCCTCGGAGACCCGGTCGGCCTTGTTGACCACGACCAGGTCGGCGAGGGCAAGGTGCCGGTCCGTCTCCGGGTGCCGCCGCCGGGTGGCGTCGAACTCGGCGGCGTCGACGACCTCGACGAGACCGCCGTAGACGATCCGCCGGTTCTCACTGGCGAGCACCATCCGGACCAGCTCCTGCGGCTCCGCCAGACCGCTGGCCTCGATCACGATCACGTCCAGGCGCAGCTCGGGCCGGGTCAGCACCTCCAGGTACTCGTCCAGCTCGCTGGCGTCCACCGCGCAGCACAGACAGCCGTTCCCGAGGGAGACCGTCGACCCCACCTGCCCGGCGACGGTCATCGCGTCGATCCCGATGTCGCCGAAGTCGTTGACCATGACCCCGATCCGGGTCCCCCGCGCACCGCGCAGCAGATGGTTGAGGAGCGTGGTCTTCCCGGCTCCGAGAAACCCGGCGAGGACGACGACGGGGATCTGCTGCGCACTCAAGAAGCATGCCTTTCGCTGGAAGGACTCGGAGTCGGAGTCGGATTCGGAGTCGGATTCGACGTCGGATTCGGCGTCGGGTACGAGGTACGGGGACGCGGGCGGGAGCGGGTACGAGCTGCGCGGCCCGGCGACGGGCCGCCCCCGGGACCGCCCGGACCGGCACCCAGGATAGGCAGCCCCCGCCCGCGTTTCCGGTCGCGCGGGCCGCCCCCGTACCGTTTCGGGCATGACCGGCACCGCTTCGTTCCCCTCCGCGCGGCCCGCCGTGCGCCGGCGGCGCCGACTGGGATGGCCGCGACGGGTCTTCTCGCAGGTGCTGCTGATGCAGCTGGCCGTCGCCACCGGCGTGACCGTCCTGGCCACCGGGCTCTTCCTGGCCCCGCTGAGCGCCCAGCTCGACGACCAGGCCATGCGGCGGGCCCTCGCCATCGCCGAGACCATGGCCTCCACGCGTACGGCCGCGGACCTGGCCGGCGGGCCGCCGTCGGCGACGGGACCCGTCCAGCACGAGGCGGAACGGATCCGGTCGGCGACCGGCGCCGAGTACGTGGTCGTCATGGACACCCGCGGAGTGCGCTGGTCGCACACCGACCCCGCCCAGATCGGCGGGACCGTCTCCACCGACCCGAGCGAGGTACTCGCCGGCCACGAGGTCATGGAGATCGACAGCGGCACCCTCGGCCGCTCGGCGCGCGGCAAGGCGCCGCTGCTCGACGCCGACGGCCGGATCGTCGGAGCGGTCTCCGTCGGCATCGAGTACGACAACGTCCGGGACCGGCTCCTCTCCGCCATCCCCGGCCTCCTCGCCTACGCGGGCGGCGCGCTCGCCGCCGGCGCCCTGGCGGCGTACCTGATCTCCCGGAGGATCCAGCGTCAGACCCGCGACCTGGCCTTCTCCGACATCTCGGCGCTGCTCGCCGAGCGCGAGGCGATGCTGCACGGCATCCGCGAGGGAGTGGTGGCCCTGGACCGGAAGGGGTCCGTACGGCTCCTCAACGACGAGGCGCAGCGGCTTCTCGGTCTCGGCCCCGAGGCCGCCGGGCGACCGCTCGACGCGCTCCTCGGACCGGGCCGCACGGCGGACGTCCTGACCGGCCGGGTGACCGGCGCCGACCTCGTGACCGTCCAGGGGCACCGGGTGCTCATCGCCAACCGGATGCCGACGGACGACGGCGGCGCCGTGGCGACCCTGCGCGACCGTACCGAGCTGGAACGGCTCGGCCGGGAGCTGGACTCCACCCGCGGTCTGATCGACGCCCTGCGGGCGCAGGACCACGAACACGCCAACCGGCTGCACACCCTCCTCGGCCTCCTGGAGCTGGAGCTGTACGAGGAGGCGGCGGAGTTCGTCACCGAGGTCGTCGGGGTGCATCGGGCGACCGCCGAGCAGGTGACCGAGAAGGTCCACGACCCGCTGCTCGCGGCCCTCCTGGTCGGCAAGGCGACGGTCGCCGCCGAGCGGGGCGTGTCGCTGCGGATCGCGCCCGACTCGCTGCTCCCCGACCGGCTGGTCGACCCGCGCGAACTGGTCACCGTCGTGGGCAACCTCGTCGACAACGCCCTGGACGCCGCCGCCGGCACCCCGGACGCCCGGGTCGAGGTGGCGCTGCGCGCCGACCGCCGGACGGTGGTCCTGCGGGTCGCCGACAGCGGCCCCGGCGTCCCCGAGGACAGCCGGGAGCTGATCTTCACCGAGGGGTGGACGACCAAGGAGCCGCCCGCCCACGGCAAGCGCGGTCTCGGCCTCGCGCTCGTGCGGCGGCTCGCCGAACGGCGTGGCGGCAGCGCGCGCGTGGCGGCGGGCCCGGCCGGCGGCGCGGAGTTCACGGTGGTCCTGCCCGACGCCCTGACGGACCGGACGCCGCCCGCCCCGCGCGGGCCGTCGGACCCGACCGCGGCCGAGGAGGTGTCCCGGTGATCGACGTGCTCGTCGTCGACGACGACGTCCGCGTGGCGCGGGTGAACGCCGCGTACGTGACCAAGCTGCCCGGCTTCCGGGTCGCCGCCACCGCCCACTCGACCGCCGAGGCCCTGGCCGTCCTCGACGGCCGGCCGGTGGACCTCGTCCTCCTGGACCACTACCTCCCCGACGAGAACGGCCTCGCCGCCATCCGCGAGCTGCGGGCCCGGGGCCACCAGTGCGACGTGATCATGGTGACCGCGGCCAGGGACGTGGCGACCGTGCAGGCGGCGATGCGGCACGGCGCCCTCCAGTACCTGGTCAAGCCGTTCGGCTTCGCGGGACTGCGCTCCAAGCTGGAGGCGTACGCGACGCTCCGCCGCACCCTGGAGGGCGGCGGCGAGGCGGAGCAGGCCGAGGTCGACCGGATCTTCGGCACCCTGGCGGCGGGCACCGCCGCCCCCGACCTGCCCAAGGGGCACTCCCCGACGACGGCCGAGCTGGTCCGCCGGGTGCTGCTGGCCGCCGACGGTCCGCTCTCCACCCAGGAGCTGGCCGAGCGGGCGGGCGTCAGCCGCCAGACCGCCCAGCGCTACCTCAAGCTCCTGGAACGGAGCGGGCGGGTCCGGCTCTCCCTCCGGTACGGCGAGACCGGCCGCCCCGAGCACCGCTACACCTGGCTCTCCTCCCCCTGAGCCACGCCCTGGCCCCGGCCCTGCCCTTCCGGGGGAGCTCAGACGGCCCCGGCCCCGGTGAGCGCCCGCACCTCGGTCTCGGCGTGCCGCGCCTCGTCGGGCGGCTCGGACGAGGTGACGGTGCCGAGCCAGCCGGCGAGGAAACCGAGCGGGATGGAGACCACGCCCGGGTTCTGGAGCGGGAAGAGCCGGAAGTCGACGCCGGGGAAGAGCGCCTCCGGGCTGCCGGAGACGACCGGCGAGAACAGCACCAGGAGCACCGCGGGGACGAGACCTCCGTAGACGGACCAGACCGCGCCCCGGGTGGTGAAGCGGCGCCAGAAGAGCGAGTAGAGCAGCACCGGCAGGTTGGCCGAGGCGGCGACCGCGAAGGCGAGGCCGACGAGGAAGGCCACGTTGAGGTCGCTGGCGAGCAGTCCGAGACCGATCGCGACGGCCCCGATGACGGCGGCGGCCACCCGCGCGACGGCGACCTCGCTGTACTGCCGCTTGCCGGGCCGGCGCAGCGAGGCGTAGAGGTCATGGGCGACGGAGGCCGAGGAGGCCAGCGTGATCCCGGCGACGACGGCGAGGATGGTCGCGAAGGCGACGGCCGCGACGACCGCGAAGAGCACGGTGCCACCGGTCGAGCCCGCTCCCCCGCCGAGGTCGAGCGCGAGCAGCGGGACGGCCGTGTTCCCGGAGGCGTTGGAGGCGCGGACCTCGTCGGAGCCGATGAGGGCGGCGGCGCCGAAGCCGAGGACGATCGTCATCAGGTAGAAGCCGCCGATGAGGCCGATGGACCAGACGACCGAGCGGCGGGCGGCCCGCGCGGTGGGCACGGTGTAGAAGCGGGACAGGATGTGCGGCAGTCCGGCGGTGCCGAGGACGAGCGCGAGGCCGAGGCTGATGAAGTCGAGCCGCGCCGTCCAGTCGCCGCCGTAGCGGAGCCCGGGGCCGAGGAAGGCGCTGCCGTGCCCGCTGCGCTCGGCGGCGGTGCTCAGCAGGCTGTTCACGTCACCGTGGAAGCGGACCAGGACCAGCACGGTGAGCGCGACGGTGCCCGCCATCAGCAGCACCGCCTTGACGATCTGGATCCAGGTGGTGGCCCGCATCCCGCCGAGCGACACGTAGACCACCATCAGCGCGCCGACGCCGATGACGGTCCAGGTGCGCGCCGCCTCCCCGGTGCCGCCGAGGAGCAGGGCGACCAGGCTGCCGGCGCCGACCATCTGGGCCACCAGGTAGAGCACCGAGACGGCCACGGAGGAGGTACCGGCCGCGATCCGCACGGGCCGTTCGGCCATCCGCGCGGCCACGACGTCGGCGAGCGTGAACCGGCCGCAGTTGCGGACGAGTTCGGCCACGAGGAGGAGCACGACCAGCCAGGCGACCAGGAAGCCGACCGAGTAGAGCATGCCGTCGTAGCCGTAGAGCGCGATCAGGCCGGAGATACCGAGGAAGGAGGCCGCCGACATGTAGTCGCCGGCGATGGCGAATCCGTTCTCCATCGGCGAGAAGAGCCGGCCGCCGGCGTAGAACTCCTCGGCCGAGCCCTGCCGGTCGCGGCTCACCCAGGTGGTGATGGCGAGGGTCACGGCGACGAAGGCGCTGAAGAGGACCAGGGCGAGGGTCTGATGGTCTCCGGTCACCACTGTCCGGCTCCCCTCGTCATCTCCTGGGTGTCCCAGCGCAGTTCGAGCGCCGCCCGGTCCCGGCGCAGCCGCGCGTGCCGCGCGTAGGCCCAGGTGAGGAGGAAGGTGGTGAGGAACTGGCCGAGGCCGGCCACCATCGCCACGTTGACCGCCCCGGCCACCGGACGGGCCATCAGGCCGGGGGCGGCGGTGGCGGCGACGACGTAGGCGAGGTACCAGAGGAGGAAGGCGAGGGTTGCGGGGAAGGCGAAGCGGCGGTAGCGGCGGCGCACCTCCTGGAAGGCGGGGCTGCGCTGGACCTCCAGGTAGATCCCGGCCGCCCCGGGCGTCCCGTGCGCGGCCCCGTCGTGCCGCTGCCGGGGCGTCGTTTCCGCCACCCCGTCGTCACGCGCCCCCGCGCGCTCCTGCTCGTCCAGCTGCTCCACCGGTCAACTCTCCTTGTCAGCGAACCGTTTCGGCCGCGTGCCCAAGGATGGACAGAGTGGGCAGATCCCGGACTCTTCTCCCTCTGCTCTTCACCCCATCAGGTGACTCTTCGCCCCGGTTCCTGACCGGACCGCACCGATATGCGTATGGACGCCGAACGGCCCGGCCCCCGAGGTGCGGGGGCCGGGCCGGCGCGGTGTGCGCGGATGACCGCGGTACGGCTCAGGCGTCGATGCGCGAGCGGTCGAGCGTCGCCGCCGAGCTGGTGATGAACTCCTTGCGGGGTGCCACGTCGTTGCCCATCAGCAGGTCGAAGACCTGCTCCGCCGCGTCCAGGTCACCGATGTTGATCCGGCGCAGGGTGCGGTGGCGCGGGTCCATCGTGGTCTCCGCGAGCTGGTCGGCGTCCATCTCGCCGAGACCCTTGTAGCGCTGGATGGAGTCCTTGTAGCGGACGCCCTTGCGCTGGAACTCCAGGAGCGTCTGCCGCAGCTCGTTGTCGGAGTAGGTGTACACGTACTTGTCCTGGCCCTTCTTGGGCTGGACCAGCTCGATCCGGTGCAGCGGCGGCACGGCCGCGAAGACCCGGCCCGCCTCGACCATCGGGCGCATGTAGCGCTGGAAGAGGGTCAGCAGCAGCGTCCGGATGTGCGAGCCGTCGACGTCGGCGTCGGTCATCATGATGACCTTGCCGTAGCGGGCCGCGTCGATGTCGAAGGTGCGCCCGGAGCCCGCTCCTATGACCTGGATGATCGCGCCGCACTCGGCGTTCTTGAGCATGTCCGAGACGGACGACTTCTGGACGTTGAGGATCTTGCCGCGGATCGGCAGCAGCGCCTGGAACTCGCTGTTGCGGGCGAGCTTGGCGGTGCCGAGCGCCGAGTCCCCCTCGACGATGAAGAGCTCGCTGCGCTCGACGTCGTCGCTCCGGCAGTCGGCCAGCTTGGCCGGCAGCGAGGAGGACTCCAGGGCGGTCTTCCGGCGCTGCGCCTCCTTGTGCTGGCGGGCGGCGATCCGGGTGCGGGCCGCGGCGACGGCCTTCTCCAGGACGGCCCGGGCCTGCGCCTTCGCGTCCCGCTTGGTGGAGGTCAGGAACGCCTTCAGCTCGCGGGCGACGACGGTGGCGACGATCCGGCGGGCCGCCGAGGTGCCGAGGACCTCCTTGGTCTGGCCCTCGAACTGCGGCTCGGCGAGCCGGACCGTGACGACGGCGGTCATGCCCTCCAGGGCGTCGTCCTTGACGATGTCGTCCTCGGCGACGCGCAGCATCTTGGCCGAGCGCAGCACCTCGTTCACGGTCTTGGTGATGGCCTGCTCGAAGCCGGAGACGTGGGTGCCGCCCTTGGGGGTGGCGATGATGTTCACGAAGGACCGGACCGTGGTGTCGTACCCGGTGCCCCAGCGCAGGGCGACGTCCACACCCAGCTCGCGGGTGACCTCGGTCGGGGTCATGTGGCCGCGGTCGTCCAGGACGGGGACAGTCTCCTTGAAGGTGCCCTGGCCGGTGAGGCGCAGCACGTCGCAGACGCCCTTGTCCTGCGCGAGGTACTCGCAGAACTCGCTGATGCCGCCGTCGAAGCGGAAGACCTCCTCGCTCTTGCCGATCCCCTCCAGGTCCCGCTGGTCGCGGACGACGATGGTGAGGCCGGGCACGAGGAAGGCGGTCTGGCGGGCGCGCTGGTGCAGCCCCTCCAGGGCGAGCTTGGCGTCCTTGAGGAAGATCTGGCGGTCGGCCCAGTAGCGGACGCGGGTGCCGGTGCGGGTCTTGGGCACCCGCTTGCCCTTGACCAGCCCGCTCGACGGGTCGAAGGGGCTGTCCGGGCCCTGCTCGGTGAAGATGCCGGGGACGCCGCGCCGGAAGCTGATCGCGTGCGTGGCGCCGTTCCGGTCGACCTCGACGTCGAGGCGGGCCGAGAGCGCGTTCACCACGGAGGCGCCGACGCCGTGCAGACCGCCGGAGGCCGCGTAGGAGCCGCCGCCGAACTTTCCGCCGGCGTGCAGCTTGGTCATGACGACCTCGACGCCGGAGAGACCGGTCTTCGGCTCGACGTCGACCGGGATGCCACGGCCGTTGTCCCGGACCTCGACCGAGCCGTCGTCATGGAGGATGACGTCGATGTGGTCGCAGAATCCGCCGAGGGCCTCGTCGACCGAGTTGTCGATGATCTCCCAGAGGCAGTGCATCAGGCCACGGCTGTCCGTGGACCCGATGTACATTCCGGGGCGCTTGCGTACCGCTTCGAGCCCTTCGAGGACGAGCAGGTGCCGCGCGGTGTAGTTGGAACCGTCACGGTCTGCGGTCAGCAGCGCACTGGACGGCACGGACGTTTCGGCGGTCACGCGGTTCGCTCCTCGCTGAATTTGAAATCTTGCCCGATGGGGTGAGTATCGGCGTCGCTCACCGCTCAGAGGGTACCGATGCCTGGTGGGGCCGCTGTCACACCACCCTCCCGGTTTCCCCATGCTAGTCCAGGCTCGCATGGATGTTCGATCCCTCGAAGGGGTGACGCGAACATCACGTTCCCTTCCAGGCATGAACCATCTAGGCTCCGGGCACGTCCTCATGAACAACCGGCAACCCCGCCGGGAGGGCTACGACACTCCACAGCAATGCGAAACCCGTAGAGCGACGCAATACGGCTCATTCGCCGCCAACCGGCAGCAAACAGCCACCTTGGGAAAAAGTTTCAAGGAAAAGCCACGAGCGGGAACGTTTTCGGCCTGGTTGGATGTTGACCCTGGTACGACAGCTCGTCGAGCTAGAGAAGAGGCGACGTGACTACTGTTCTGACCCCCGCGAGCCCCCTGACGGCCGCTGACCGCTGCGACCGCTGCGGCGCCCAGGCTTACCTGCGTGTCGTCCTGGCCAGCGGAGGTGACTTGCTCTTCTGCGCCCACCACGGTCGCAAGTTCGAGCCGGAACTCAAGAAGATCGCCGTTGAGATACAGGATGAGACGGACCGGCTGACCGACGTGCCGGCCCGCACTGTGGGCGACGAGCACTGACGCCGCGCGACCACGACGAGCTCGGGACCGGTCCCTGACGACCGGACGACGGGCGGTCATCCCCGTGACCGGGGGATGACCGCCCGTTCTCGTACCCGCGGCCCCGGAGAGGGACCCCGGTCCCCTCAGAGCCGTTCGGGCAGCACGCCGGACACCCGCGTGTAGACCCCGGGGTTCTCGGCCTGCCCGCAGCCGCTGCCCCAGGACACGAGACCCACCAGCACCCCCCGCGCCACCAGCGGGCCGCCACTGTCGCCCTGACAGGCGTCCCGGCCGCCCCGGGGGTCCCCGGCGCAGAGCATCGTCTCCTTGCGGTACGAGACGCCCCCGAAGCCTCCCGGGTACGCCCGCTCACAGGACGCGTCCGGGAGCACCTGGACCTGCGCGGAGCGCAGCGACGAGGCGTAGCTGCCGTTGCCGCTCGTGTCGCCCCAGCCGTACACCTCCGCCGCCGTCCCCGGGGTCTCCGCCGTGTCCCCCGGCGCCGCCACCTTGATGACGTACGACTCCGGCAGGGACTCGGCGAGGGTGAGCACGGCGAGGTCGCCCGAGTTGGTCGTCGGGTCGTAGTCGGGGTTCACCCAGGTGTCCGCGATCCGCACCTCCTGTCCGCCCTGCCCGCGCAGCGCGGCCCGGCCGGCGATCACCGAGAAGTCCCCCAGCTGCCAGGGGGCGCCGCCGAGCACCTCGCGGCCGAGGCAGTGGGCGGCGGTGAGGACCTTGGTGGGCGCCACGACGACACCGCCGCAGAACTGACCCGCGCGCGTACCTCCGAACCGGTCACGGCTGGACAGCGCCACCACCCAGGGCGCGTCGGTGATCTCGGTCGGGCTGCCGCCCACCACGACGCTGTCGGCGGCGGCCGGGGCGGCACCGGCCACCGGTCCGGCCACCGCCGCGACCAGACCCAGGGCACCCGTCAACGCTCGGGTGAAGGGACCACGCATGGAGCCTCCTGACTCTCCGCTGATATCCGTTCACCCAGCGTCCTGTACAGACGGGCTCACTGCACCCGCGAACGGCCGAAGGGCCCGGCCCCCGAGTGGGGAACCGGACCCTTCGTCCACTGTCGTGCGCCTCGGACGGATCAGTCGAGGTAGTCGCGCAGGACCTGCGAGCGCGACGGGTGACGCAGCTTCGACATCGTCTTCGACTCGATCTGGCGGATCCGCTCGCGGGTCACGCCGTAGACCTTGCCGATCTCGTCGAGCGTCTTCGGCTGACCGTCGGTGAGGCCGAAGCGCATCGAGACCACGCCGGCCTCACGCTCGGAGAGCGTGTCGAGGACGG
This sequence comes from Streptomyces sp. NPDC056503, assembly GCF_042794995.1. Classification (NCBI taxonomy): domain Bacteria; kingdom Bacillati; phylum Actinomycetota; class Actinomycetes; order Kitasatosporales; family Streptomycetaceae; genus Streptomyces; species Streptomyces sp. NPDC056503. The sequence continues at coordinate 16,243 of NZ_JBHTST010000030.1, read as the reverse complement.
AGTGCAGCTGCTCCTGGAGGAGCGTGAAGCTGACCGCGTCGGCCGGCACGACCGCCTCGGAGTCCTCGATGAGGTCACCGAACTCGCTGTCGCCGTCCTCACCCAGGGGGGTGTGGAGGGAGATCGGCTCACGGCCGTACTTCTGGACCTCGATGACCTTCTCGGGGGTCATGTCGAGCTCCTTGGCCAGCTCCTCCGGGGTGGGCTCGCGGCCCAGGTCCTGGAGCATCTGGCGCTGGACGCGCGCGAGCTTGTTGATGACCTCGACCATGTGCACCGGGATGCGGATGGTGCGAGCCTGGTCGGCCATGGCGCGGGTGATCGCCTGACGGATCCACCAGGTGGCGTACGTGGAGAACTTGTAGCCCTTGGTGTAGTCGAACTTCTCGACCGCGCGGATCAGACCCAGGTTGCCCTCCTGGATCAGGTCCAGGAAGAGCATGCCGCGGCCGGTGTAACGCTTGGCCAGCGAGACCACCAGGCGGAGGTTGGCCTCCAGGAGGTGGTTCTTGGCGCGGCGGCCGTCCTCGGCGATGATCTCCAGCTCGCGCTTGAGCTTGGGGGCGATCTTGTCCGAGTTGGCGAGCTTGTCCTCGGCGAAGAGACCGGCCTCGATGCGCTTGGCGAGCTCGACCTCCTGCTCGGCGTTGAGCAGCGGGACCTTGCCGATCTGCTTCAGGTAGTCCTTGACCGGGTCCGCGGTGGCACCGGCGACGGCGACCTGCTGGGCGGGAGCGTCGTCCTCGTCCTCGTCGGACAGGACGAAGCCCTTGGCCTCGCCCTCGGTCTCCTCCTCGTCCTTGCCCGGCGCGACGTCCTCGAGCAGCTCCTCGCCCTCGGCCATCTCGTCGTCGGACTTCTTGGACGCGGTCTTCTTGGCCGCCGTCTTCTTGGCGACGGTCTTCTTGGCCGCCGTCTTCTTGACGGCGGTCTTCTTCGCGGCCGCCTTCTTGGCGGGCGACGCGGCCTCGTCGGCCGGGTCGGCGCCCTCGGCCGCGGAGGTCGCCGAGCCGGTGGCGACGGTGGTCCTCGTCACCGTCGCCGCCCTGGCGGTGACGGTGGTCTTGGCGGCGGTGCGCTTGGCCGGGCTCTTCGCTGCTGCGCTCTTGCGGGCGCGCTTCGGCGACTCCGCTGCACTGACCATCAGCGTCACACCCTCTTCCTCGAGGATCTGATTGAGGCTGCGCAGAACATTCTTCCACTGGGTTGGCGGAATCTGGTCAGCCTCGAAGGCCCGACGCACGTCATCGCCGGCGATCTGCCCATCAGCCTTTCCCCGCTCGATGAGCGCCATCACAGACTCGGACTCGGCGATCTCCGGCGGGAGCGTACGGGATGTGCTGGCCGACACGAACAACCTCTCGGAACGATGGAAACGGCTTCCGGCCCCGCCCGAAGATCGGGCCGGAGCCGACGACCGTCGACGGGGAATGTGCCGACGGCGCGGGCTGGACCGGGGAACTGCACAGCGCCTGCACCGGCTGCTGTATTCCTTCCTCGGCTGTCACCTCTTAGGTCATCGCACGGCTCGGAGGAGTGTTACGCCCAATCTTCGTGTCCCGAGTCACACCACATCCGCGACGAACCGGACGGAACAGTACTCAAGCGTACATTCGGTGCCGCCGATACCCTGGCGCGGCCCGGGGAACCCGGACGGGCTCCCGGACCGTGCTCGGATCCGGCCGCTCTCCCTGCGTACGCGCCCGTGCGCTTCCGGCCACGGCCCGCGGATCAGTGTTCGCGGGGGGCGGGGACCACGCGGGGCTCCACCTCGGGGTGGACCATGAGCAGTTGGCGCATGGCGGTCTCGGCACCGAGGGCGTCCCCCGCGGCGAGGGCGTCGACGATCCGGCCGTGGTGCGCCAGGCAGGTCTCGCTGGGGCGGTCGCAGGCCGTCACGGGGCCCCCGGAGACCTGGAGGGCGGCGGCGACGATGCCGGAGAGGTGCTCCAGCATGCGGTTGCCGGCGAGCTGGATGAGCAGGGAGTGGAACTCGGTGTCGGCGCGGGTGAAGGTGATGCCGTCACCCTGCGCGTACGCGTGCCCCATGATCTCGACCATGTCGGCGATGCGCTGCTGCACGTCCTCACGGCCGTGGCCGGCGGCGAGGCGGGCGGCCAGCGGCTCGATGGTCCAGCGCAGCTCGTTGAGCTCACGGCGCTGGTCGTCGCGCTGCGGGCCGAAGGCGCGCCACTCGATGATGTCGGGGTCGAGCAGGTTCCAGTCGCTGACCGGGCGGACCCGGGTGCCGACGTTGGGGCGGGCGCTGACGAGGCCCTTGGCCTCCAGGACGCGGAGGGACTCGCGCACGACGGTGCGCGAGACCTCGAAGCGCTGCCCGATCTCCTCGGGGACGAGGGGGCGGTCCGCGCCGAGGTCGCCGGAGACGATCATCTGGCCGAGCTGCTGGACAAGCTGGCCGTGCAGACCGCGGCCGCGGCTGCCGGCGGTGCGGCGGCCCACGCGGCCGAGGTCCGTGTCCACCCCCTCCCAGGCGGGAGGGCTCACGCGGTCGGCGGCGGGCGCCTCCGCGTAGGGGTAGCGGTCGAGATCGCCCGGGGCGCCGAGGCCGGAGTCGACGGAGCGGGCGGCGGTCATCATCGTGTGCGCAAGGGTACTCACGCATCCTTTGTCGGCGTGGCCTCCGTGGCCCTTGAGGTCTTTGGTGAAAAGCACACGAAAGGGTGATCGGCACTCGCTACACAATTGACGATTATTCAGACATAACTGGCATTCCGTAAGGGAGTTGCGGGTGAAACGGAAGATGCCGATCCGAAAGTGATCACCAACGGGCCTGCCGGCGAAGTCCCGTGAACACGTAGGCACAGAGCAGGACCGTCAACGTGAGCGCGAGGGCCACTCCCGAGGGCTGCGCCACCACCTCCAGCGCCCCGGCGAGCCACCGGTCGAGGGACGGCGCCCACCGGGGGCCGACGAACTCGCCCAGTCTGCCCGGCAGTCCGGCCACGGACCGGACCGCGGGCCCGCTCATCACCTGTTGCAGCAGCGGCACGAAGGCCACCGGGACGAAGAGGACCGCGGCCACGCCCGCCGCCGCGGCTCGGAACACCCCCGCCCCCAGCACCCCCGCCCACGCGCAGCCGACCGACAGCCCCAGCCAACTCGCCGCCATGCTGTGCCAGTTGTCGGGTACGACGATCAAGTCCGGGCCATAGAGGAGGCGGAGGGCCGCCAGGTCGGCCCCCGCCGCCAGCGCGCCGAGGAGCACGGCGACCGCCGCCGAGACGGCGAGCTTGGCGAGGAGCAGCGCCAGACGGCGCGGTACGGCGCCACGACCCGCGGCGAGGGCGGGGTAGCGGTACTCCTCACCGAAGGAGAGCGCGCCGATCAGGCCCGCGCCGAGCGCCGCGGGCGGCAGCGGCAGCAGGTCGGGCCAGGCGGCGAGCACCGCCGGGAGCGGAGTGCCGCCACCCCGCCCGAGCAGCGCCGCGAGCACGGCCGACACCGCCAGGGCACCGGCCAGGACCAGCCCCGTGGAGGGCACCCCCGCGATCCGCCTCAGCTCGTACCGGAGTGGCCGCAACGGCGAGCGCACCGGCCGACGCGCCTCCCGGAGAGACGCGCGCCCGCCCCTCGCCGAGGGCCCGGCGGGACCGGGGTCGGCAGGAGCGCGGCCGGCGGGGTCGGTGTCGGTGTCGGTGTCGGCCGGGCCGATGTCGGCCGGACGGGGGGTGGCGGCACCGGGGGCGACGGGACCGGGGGCGGCCTCGTCCGTCTCCTCCGCGAGCCGGTGGACCGGTACGCCGTGCCGGAACGCGGTGTCCCCCACCTGGGCGCAGTCGCCGCCGTACACCAGGAGGGTGCCGCCCTCCGTGGCGACCTCGATCGGGCGTCGGGCGGCCCGGGCCTCCTGGGTCACCGCTGCGGCGAGCCGGGCGGCGTGCGGGGTGCGGACGGCGACCCTCTGCCGCAGCCGGGTGCGGGCGAAGTCGTCCGCACCCTGGGCGGCGACGAGACGGCCCCCGTCGAGGGCCACGACGCGGTCGGCGTTGCGGGCCGCGTCCTTGGGGTCCCTGGTGGCGTAGAGGACGGTGCCGCCGGCCTCCGCGTGCGCGCGCAGCAGTTCGTGCAGCCGGAGCCGCTCCGCCGCCGAGAGCCCCGCCCCCGGCTCGTCCAGGAGCAGCGTGTGCGGTGCCCCCAACAAGGCAGCGGCCAGGGCGAGTCGACGGTCGGCCCCGCGCGGCAGGGTGCCGAGCCGCGCGGCCTCCAGTCCGCCGAGGCCCACGTCGCCGATCACGGCGTCGGCCCGGGCGACCGGAACCCCCGCTCCGGCGGCGAGCATCCGCAACTGCCCCCGGACGGTACGGGACGGATGGCCGGGCACCTCGCCGAGGACGACCCCGACCTCGCGCGCGGGCTGGGCGATCCGGCGCAGCGGCCGCCCCCGGAAGTAGGCGAGTCCGCGCCCCGGGTCGAGCTCGAGGAGCAGACGCAGGGCGCTCGTCTTGCCGGAACCCGGCGGGCCGACGAGGGCGGTCACGGCCCCGGGCGGGGCTTCGAAGGTCAGATCGTCCACGGCAGGCGGGCGATCACGGCGGGGGGCACTGGTCAGTCCGATGGCCTGGAGCATCGCTTCTCTCGCGGTAGGAGTCACCGCTCCGCGGCAGGGCGGCGCTATCGCAGCAAGATAACGCCAGATTTCGGACTTTTGCCGCAGGGTTGCCGCCCGGGGGCGGCGGAGGCACGCGCCCTCAGACCTCGGGGCGCAGCATCGGCGGGTTGAGCAGGGTCGCGCCGCCGGCCCTGAACAGCTGGGCGGGGCGCCCTCCCTGACGGGTGGTGGTCCCCCCGGTCGGGACGAGGAAGCCCGGGGTGCCGGTCACCTTGCGGTGGAAGTTGCGGGGGTCGAGCGTGACGCCCCAGACCGCCTCGTAGACCCGGCGCAGCTCGCCGACGGTGAACTCCGGCGGACAGAACGCCGTGGCGAGCGAGGAGTACTCGATCTTGGAACGTGCCCGCTCCACCCCGTCGGAGAGGATCTGGGCGTGGTCGAAGGCGAGCGCGTCCGGGGAGTCGGCGTCGGCGACCCACGCCTGGTCGAGCAGCTTCTCCACGGGCGCCCAGCGCGCGCTGTTGGCGTCACCGCCGGGCCGCGGCGCGGGCAGGTCCGGGGCGAGCGCGAGGTGGGCGACGCTCACCACCCGCATCCGCGGGTCGCGCTTGGGCGCTCCGTAGGTGGCGAGCTGTTCCAGGTGCGCCCCGTTGTCCGGCACCGGCCTCGGTGCGGAAGGGTCGTGGGCGCGCAGTCCGGTCTCCTCCGCCAGTTCGCGCGCGGCGGCGGCGCCGAGGTCCTCGTCGTCACGGACGAAACCGCCGGGCAGTGCCCATCGCCCCTGGAAGGGCGCCTCCCCCCTGCGGACGACCAGGGTGCACAGTGCATGGCTCCGCACGGTGAGGACGACCAGGTCGACGGTGACAGCGAAGGGCGGGAAGGCCGACGGGTCGTAGGGCATGCCGCGATCATAGTCGTCCTTTTGACGATAAACACGCCCCGTGCGCACTCCGCCTCCGACCTCCCCACCTGGCCGCGAAGGCTTCCTCGTCTCCGTGTCCGGCATGCGTCACACCCCTAGTTGCAAGGACTCGGCGGCCTCCTCGACCATACCGAGCCCGAGACGGCTCACCCGCACGGCGAAGGGTTCCCCGGCGACCACGAGTCCCGAGAGCCGGAGCGCTCCCAGCGGCGCGGAGGCCATGGGCTGCACGGCGACGCTCCGGCCCGGGGCGTCGGGGCGGACCCCGGCGAGGGCGGTGAGCGCGTGGACCGCTCCGGCGGCCGCGACGGCCGCGGGACGGCAGGCGGCCGGGTGCGGCACGGGGCGCGAGCCCGTGGTCCGCTGCTCGCCCGCGTACATCTCGGGCAACCGGTGGCCGAAGAGCTCCGCGGCGTCGATGAGGCCCCTGAGCAGGGACACGGCCTCCTTCTCGTATCCGGCGGCGGCCAGCCCGGCGACGGCGACGGCCGTCTCGTGGACGCGGACGGATCCGGCCCGGTGCCCGAACGGGTTGTGGCCGGGCTCCTTGGCGCCGAGGCTGCGAAGTCCCCAGCCCGAGTCGAGCGCGGGGGTGCCGAGCAGTCGCGCGACCTGTTCGGTCTCCGTCCGGTCGAGGAGCCCCTGGGCGTACCGGCCGCCGCCGAGGAGCCCGGTGTCCAGGAGGTGAGCGGCCCATCCGCCGAGCTGGGGCCAGGAGCGTCCCTCCGCCGACCGGGCCGCGGCGGGCCGGCCGCCGGAGGGGTCGTCGAGCCAGAACTCACCGCGGAACCGCCGGCACAGTGTCCGGGCGGCCGCCCGGAGCTCTTCCCCGCCGGTCCGTCCGCAGCCGTCGAGGAGATCGGCCCCGAGCAGGGCGGCCCGATGCGCGTGGGCCTGCGTCTCGGCCCGCCAGGGGCCGCCGGGCGCCGGGTCCGGCAGGAGCCCGTCCGCGTCGAGACGGCGGCGCAGCCAGCCGAGGCAGCGCTCCGCCACCGGAAGGAGCTCGTCGAGCTCGGCAGCGGGAAGGCCCCACCGCCGGGCCTCGGCAAGGACGACGGGGAAGGCGAGGGTGGCCTCGACGCCGGTGCAGCGGGGCGGGAGGTGCGGTCCCGCGTCCCGCAGCGGGCCGGGGATGCGCCCGGCCTCGGGTCCGCCGGGGACCTGGGTGCGGCCGAGGGCGCGGAGGGTGGTGGCGGCGAGCCGGGTGCCGAGCGGCAGGGCCATGCGGGCCGCCCAGAGCGCCTCCGCGGTGACGGGCCCGCAGCGCCACGGGACGCCGGCCGCGAGATGGACGTCGGCGGGGTGCGCGGGATCGCGCTGGAGAAGGGCCCGCAGGTCCTCGACGGAGGCGCGGAGCAGCGCGCCGGTCCTGCGGTCGTCTCCCTCCGCCTGGATGTCGGAGAACAGGTTCCCGCCGGGGCGGCCGCCCCCGACGGGCGCGGCGCCGCCGGGAGGGCGGTCGGCCTGGACGCGGAGGTGGAGGGTGAGAGAGGTGCCGGGGGCGAGGTCGGCTTCCCAGCGCAGGACCCCTGCCGCCGCCAGGGAGTCCGTCGGTGCGGGGTCGGCGGTGACGGCGACGGACCGGCCGTCGGGGGCGGTCCAGCGGAGGCCGGTGCCGTGGACGCTGGGCCTGAGTTCGGGCCGGGGCCGGCCGGACGCGACCGCGCCCAGCTCCGCGAGATCCGTGCCCAGAGCGAGTTCCACCGGGACGCGGACGGGCCGGGGACCGGCGCTGCGCAGGGTGATCCGCTCGGTTCCGTCGGCGCCGCGAGAGCGCTCGACGGTGACGCCGGGATCGGGTCCGGTGTCGCCGGGGACGCGGAGGGCGCCGACGAACACGGCCCGGTCCGCGGCGGCGAGTCGCCCCTGGAGGGGAACGGGCTCGCGTCCGGCGACCCGCAGGACGCTGCGGGAGAGGAGCCGTCGCCCCGACGCGTAGACGCCTTCCGGTCCGTGCCCGGTGAGCTGGCCGTGCTCGGGGGAGACTGCGAAGGCGGGCAGGGCGACGCACAGAAGGGCGTCGTGGACCGGAGGGAGCTCCCCGGGGCGGGGCCCGTGGGGTGCGGGGGCGCCGCCCACGGACGGTTGCCTGGTGGGGTGTCCGGTGGGGTGTCCGGGGGCCGGGACAGGGCTGAGAACCATGGGGGGTGTGGCGTGCTCTCTGTGCGATCCGGACGGCCGGCGGGGTGTCGGCGGCACGGCTCGCCCGGCTCCGCCACAGAGGTGAACGGTCCGGCGGCGTGCGGGGTCACGGTCGTCATCGGCCACTCCTCGTCCCGCGCCGCCCGCCGTGGTGCGGGGCCGGGCTCCCCGGCCGGGTCGCGGCCCGTCCGGCGGGCCGGACGCCCGGCGCTCCCCGCCCTCGCCGGTCGGCGCCGTGCTCCGCCCGTGGGAGCCCCGTCCGGGCTCCGCCGGGGCGGACTCCCCGCGTGCGGGTCCGGGTACGCGCCCGGCTGCCGCGCGTGGGGGCGGCGGGCGTCTCCGCCGCTGCGCGGGTCTCCCTCTCCTGCCGCAGACAGACGCGCAGCGACTCGGGGTCGAGGCCCTCGTTGCACGCCTGGTGCAGCAGCCGGGCGAAGACGTACTCGGGATCGGCCCGCAGGGCGAGGCCGAGGGCGACACGTGCGGTCGGCTCGTCACCGGTCGACCAGGCGGCCCAGCCGGCGAGGGCCAGTGGCGCGGCGGCGTACTCCTCGTACGGGGCGACACAGCGCCGGGCGAGGACGCGCCAGAGCCGCACGGCCGCGGAGCCTTCGGCGCCCTCCATCCATTCGGCGAGGCGGTCGCGGGTGACGCGGTCCTGGAGCCCCAGGATCACGGCCGCCGCCTCGCCGGCGTCGACCCGGGCGTCGTCGTCGGCCTCGGCCGCGGCGCTGCCCCGGCGGATGCCGTCCGCCCCGGTCCGGCGGGGCGGTTCGGCGAACCGGCCGAGGAGTCGGCCCGCGAGAGCCACGGTGGTCTCGCGCAGCCGCGCCCGGCCGTGCTCGTCCGCACCGTCGACGACGCGGGGGACGATCGCGGCCGCGGCCGCGTCGAGGGCGGCGCGCTGCTCCGCGTCGCCGGGTGAGCCGGTGGGCCTGAAGGCCGCCTCCATCTCCCGGAGCGAGCCCCGTACCCGGATTCCCGCGTAGGCGGCGGCCGCCGCCATGACCGAGGTGCCGGCGAGGGCGAGCGGGGTGCCCTCGGGCGGGCAGCAACGGGTGTCGGGGCAGCAGTACGAGAAGTGGCGCCCGCCGGAGATGCACAGCACCTCGTAGACGGGGATGTCGAGGGCTCCGCAGGCGGTCCGGAGGCGCTGGGCGAAGGGCCGCAGCCGCTCGTGGACCTGGCGTGCGGTCTCGCCCGGGCGTGGGTCCTGGCAGAGGAAGCCGACGATGCCGTCGGGTGGCGTGGAGTGCTGCGCGGACGTCTCGACAAGGCATTCGGCGAGGTGGTCCGCGGTGGAGTCCCACTCGCCGGGCGAGCGGGGAATGCCGAGCCTGATCCGGCCGCCGAAGCGTCCGTTCGTGCCGTGCAGGGCGACGAGCACGACCGAGTCGGTCGGGTGGAAGCCGAGCACGAACGGCAGGGCGTCGGCGAGCTCGGACGGGCTGCGCAGGGTGATCTGCGGGCCTCGGGTGGATGCGTTGGTCTCGTGGTGATTCGCGTTCATGGCGAGGACCGTCTCGTGATCTCCGATTTCCTACAACCCCTGTGGATAACTACGCACATACGGTGTGATGATCTGATTTGCACTGTCCACAGATCGACGTCTCGTTCGCCGAATGTCCGAGGCATCGGGTTGCATGGGCACATGACCCACGCAGACCGCCCGGAAGACCGCGCCGCGCTCCGCGCCACCGCCGATGCCGTACTGGCCCGACTCGTCGGAGACCCGACCGGTACGGCCAGACTGCGCGAGGACCAGTGGCGCGCCATCGAGGCGCTGGTCGCCGACCACCGCCGGGCGCTGGTGGTGCAGCGGACCGGCTGGGGCAAGTCCGCCGTCTACTTCGTGGCGACCTCGCTGCTGCGCGAGCGCGGCAGCGGACCCACCGTCATCGTCTCGCCGCTGCTCGCCCTCATGCGCAACCAGGTGGAGGCGGCCGCGCGGGCGGGCATCCGGGCCCGCACGATCAACTCGTCGAACACCGAGGAGTGGGACAGCGTCCAGGACGAGGTGGCCGCGGGCGAGGTCGACGTCCTGCTCGTCTCCCCCGAGCGGCTCAACAACCCGGACTTCCGCGACCAGGTCCTGCCACGGCTCTCGGCCGCCACGGGACTGCTGGTGGTGGACGAGGCACACTGCATCTCCGACTGGGGCCACGACTTCAGGCCCGACTACCGGCGGCTGCGCACGATGCTCGCCGACCTCCCGGCCGGTGTACCGGTGCTCGCCACCACCGCCACCGCGAACGCCCGGGTGACGGCGGACGTCGCCGAACAGCTCGGCACCGGCGCCGGCACCGACGCCCTCGTCCTGCGCGGCCCGCTGGACCGCGAGTCCCTCAGCCTCGGCGTGGTCACGCTGCCCGACGCGGCCCACCGGCTGGCCTGGCTCGCCGACCACCTCGACGAGCTGCCGGGCTCCGGGATCATCTACACCCTGACCGTCGCGGCCGCCGAGGAGGTCACCGCCTACCTCCGCCAGTGCGGTCACACGGTCTCCTCGTACACGGGGCGGACGGAGAACGCGGACCGCCAGCAGGCCGAGGACGACCTGCTGGCGAACCGGGTCAAGGCCCTGGTGGCGACCTCGGCGCTCGGCATGGGCTTCGACAAGCCGGACCTCGGCTTCGTCGTCCACCTCGGCTCGCCCTCCTCGCCGATCGCCTACTACCAGCAGGTCGGCCGCGCCGGACGAGGCGTGGAGCACGCGGAGGTGCTGCTGCTCCCCGGCAAGGAGGACGAGGCCATCTGGCGGTACTTCGCCTCCGTGGCCTTCCCGCCCGAGGAGCAGGTGCGCCGGACGCTCGACGTCCTCGCCTCGGCCGGCCGACCGCTCTCGCTGCCCGCGCTGGAGCCACTGGTCGAGCTGCGCCGGACCCGTCTGGAGACCATGCTCAAGGTGCTCGACGTGGACGGCGCCGTCCACCGGGTCAAGGGCGGCTGGGAGAGCACCGGGCAGCCCTGGGTGTACGACACCGAGCGGTACGCGTGGGTGGCCGAGCAGCGGTCGGCGGAGCAGCAGGCGATGCGCGAGTACGCCACCACGACGGGGTGCCGGATGGAGTTCCTGAGGCGCCGGCTGGACGACGAGGAGGCCGTGCCCTGCGGCCGCTGCGACAACTGCGCGGGGCCCCGGTTCGACCCGAAGGTGACGGACTCGGCACTGGACGCGGCCAAGGGCGAGCTGGGCCGCCCGGGCGTGGACGTGGACCCGCGCCGGATGTGGCCGACGGGGCTGGCCGCCGCCGGTGTCGACCTGAAGGGCCGGATCCCGGCCGGTGAGCAGGCCTTCGGCGGGCGCGCCCTCGGGCGCCTCTCGGACATCGGCTGGGGCAACCGGCTCCGGCCGCTGCTGGCCGACACGGCGCCGGACGGCCCGGTGCCGGACGACGTGGTGCAGGCGGTGGTCCAGGTGCTCGCCGACTGGGCGAAGGGCCCCGGCGGATGGGCGTCCGGCGCCTCCGACGCGCCGGCCAGGCCCGCCGGGGTGGTCACGGTCGCCTCGCGGCGACGGCCGGCCCTGGTCGGCTCGCTCGGGGCGCGGATCGCGGAGATCGGGCGGATGCCGCTGCTCGGAGCGGTGGAGTACACGCCCGAGGCGGAGGACCTGCGTCTGTCCCGTACGAACAGCGCCCAGCGCGTCATCGGGCTCCACCGGGCGCTGGAGGTCACGCCCGACCTCGCGGAGCGGGTGGCCGCCGCGGGCGGCCCGGTGCTCCTGGTGGACGACCTGTCCGACACCGGTTGGACCCTGGCCGTGGCGGCGCGTCTGCTGAGACGGTCCGGAGCGGAAGGGGTCTTTCCACTAGTGCTCGCCGTCCAGGGGTGAGAAGGGTCGGCAAACGGCGAGTGAATACTGGGTAACTGGGCAGGGATATCAGTGGCATAACGGTTCATTACCGTCAGCCGCCTCAATTGCTCGTTGCCGCCCCCGCTCGGGCCACGCCAGAATTGGGGAACCGCCCCACACGGCTCGAAGCGGTCCGGAAGGACTGTGCCGTGCTGCGCCCTCACCCCACCTTGCCCGCCTTGCGGGCGCGTATCCGAAGGGAGGACCGTGACCCTCGGATTCGCTCCGTCCACCGCCTCGCTCGGCTCAAGCTCCGCCTCTGCGAGCCGTCTCGCCCGGATGCTGGAGCCCGCCGACTGGGCCGCGGCCGGAGTTCCCTTGCTGCGCAGTCCTCGTGAGGTCGTGAGCGGGCTGCACTCCCGCCATCGTCCCCTGCCCACGACCGCGGTCGTGGCGGTGCTCGACCATGAGGAACGCCTCACCGCGAGCGCCTCGTTCACCCGTCGCCCCGGCCCCGCCGACGGCTGGGAGTTCCGGAACGCGCTTCTCGCCCATCTGCGGCGCGTGGTGCCGCACGACCTCCGTCGGCGTACCCCCGTCCGGACGGCGGTACTGGTCTACTGCCGGGACGGTGACGAGCGTTGGACCGAGGAGGACGGGGCCTGGATGTGGGGGCTGCGTGACGCCTGCACGCTCCACGGCCTGCGCTGCGGTGCGTACATCACCCTGACCAAGGCCGGCTGGCAGGTCTTCGGCGAGGGCCGGGGCGGCCGCCGGCCGAGCTCGGACTCCACGCCACTGGCGCTGGGCGAGCAGCCGACCGGCGAGCTCGGTCACCTCACGCCGCGGACGGCGGGAGGGGCGGCCGAGCCCCTGCGCAGGGCCGCGGCGCGCTGACCTCGCCGACCGCTCCGCCGGACCGCTTCCGGTCCGGCGGAGACACGACCGGTCAGACTCCGGCGCCGAGGACCGAGGTGACCCGCTCCGGGTCTCCGCAGACCACGAGCAGGACACCCGCGCGGGACCGGGCGACCGGCAGGGCACGGGCGAGCACGTCGTCACCGCCGTTGTCGGCGACGATCACCACGGGGCGGGCGGCGACCCGGTCCACCGAGGCGGCGTCCGCGAAGAACACGTCCTCGGCGACGTCCTGCTGGGCCCAGTAGGACGTCTCGCCGAAGGACAGCTCGTGCGCGGTCCACGGGTGGCGTTCACCGGTGGTGAGTACCAGCACCTCGCCGGGCAGCCTGCCGCTGTCCAGCAGCAGGTCGAGGGCCTCCTCGGCGGCGTCGAGGGCGCCGTCGGCCGGAGCCGGGATGAGCTGGAGCTGCGGATTGTCGCCGCCGGAACGATTCTCCGGACGGCTCTTGGGTGCGGGCGGACCCGGGACGGGCCGCGGGGCCGGCGGCCCGGGGTGAGCCGCGCCGGGGCGAGGGGAGGCCGCCGAACGCGGGCCGGGGACGGGACGTGGGGTCGGCGCGGGACGGCCGGCGGCCGCGGTGGCGCTAGGACCCTGAGCGCTCTCGTGAATCTGAGGCTCCTCGGGAGGGAGAGGCATGGGTGGATGTCTATCAAATGCCGTTTCGGACGGCACCGTCGGGTGGGCGCACAAGGGCGCCCCCGGTCGACCGGGACCTCGTCGGTGAGGTCCCGCGACCGGAAGATCAGAAGTCGAAGCCGAGTTGGCCCCCGCTCTCCAGAGCGGCCGCCTCCGCGGAGAGACGGACCTTCTTGAGGTGCCGCCATCGGGGCATGGCGTCCAGGTAGGACCAGGAGAGCCGGTGGTACGGGGTGGGACCCAGCTCTTCGAGGGCTGCCTTGTGGACGGGCGAAGGGTAGCCCGCGTTGGCGGCGAAGCCGTAGCCGGCGCAGTCAGGACCGGAATCCAGCCCGGCCATCATGGCGTCCCGCCGCACCTTCGCGATCACGGAGGCCGCGGCGACGGCGATACAGGACTGGTCGCCCTTGATCACCGTACGCACCTGCCAGGGACTGCCGAGGTAGTCGTGCTTTCCGTCGAGGATGACCGCGTCCGGACGGACCGGGAGGCCGTCGAGGGCCCGGACCGCCGCAAGGCGCAGGGCCGCGGTCATCCCGAGTTCGTCGATCTCCTGCGGGGACGCCTCACCGAGCGCGTAGGCGGTGACCCAGCGCTCCAGCTCGACGGCGAGGGCGGTGCGCCGCTTCGGGGCGATCAGCTTGGAGTCGGTCAGGCCTTCGGGCGGACGGCGCAGACCGGTGACGGCCGCGCACACGGTGACGGGCCCGGCCCATGCTCCGCGTCCGACCTCGTCGACCCCGGCGACGATCTTGGCGCCGGTGGTCGCTCGGAGCGACCGCTCGACGGTGTGGGTGGGAGGTTCGTACGGCATGGCGCCTGACAGGTTACGCCGCCGGATGCCGCACGCGGTACCCGGATTCCCGTCAGGCGCTCCTCACCTCTCGCCGCGGGCCCGTTCAGGCCGGTCCCGAGCGGACCAGCGGCACCATGATCCGGTCGATGACATCGGCCATCTCGCCGTCGGTCCATTCACTGCCGCACACCTTCGAGCGGTACATCATCATCGCCGGGATGACATCGAGGACGAGGTCGTCCAGGGCGTCGGCGCGCACCTCTCCGCGGGCGACACCACGCTCCAGCACGCGCGCGAAGAGTTGCTTCGAGGGGCCGACGACGCCGTTCTCGATCAGGGCGCGGAAGCGGACGGCCGCTTCCTCGTCGCACTCGTGAAGGACCGCGCGCAGGGCGAGACCGGGACGCGAGTTCATGACGTCGCGGACCCGGCGGCAGAGCTCGTACAACTCGTCGCGGAAGCCGCCGAGGTCGGGGGCCTCGTCGAAGCGGGGCAGTCCGGCCCGGAGGGCGTCGGCGACCAGGTCTTCCTTGGACGGCCAGCGCCGGTACACCGCGGCTTTGCCCGTCTGCGCGCCGAGCGCGACACGCTCCATGGTCAGGCCGTTCCACCCGACGCTGCTCAGCTGGTCGAGCGCCGCGTCCAGGATGGCGCGTTCGAGCACCGGTCCGCGTCTACGGGACACCGCTCCGTCCGGCCGGGCGGCGGCCGTGGAGCGCGAAGTCATCATCAGGGTCTCTCCGTTGGGGACGAGGCGAACCACCGGCAGTACTCAGTGAACGGTTGCGTTCACTGAGGGGGAGTCACTACCGTGAAGGACAGTGAACGGTCACGTTCACTAATTCTTCCGTGGGGGATCCATAGTGACAACAACTCCGGTCGACACACAGGCCGAGAAAGGCCTCGCCGGCTCCGGGGGCCGGCCGGGAATCGCACTGACGGTCATCGCCGCCTGCCAGCTGATGGTCGTCCTCGACGCCACGATCGTGAACATCGCGCTGCCGCACATCCAGGACGCGCTCTCCTTCTCCACCACCGATCTGTCGTGGGTGCTGAGCGCCTACACGCTGACCTTCGGCGGCCTGCTGCTCCTCGGCGGCCGAGCCGGCGACATCCTCGGCCGCCGCCGGGTCTTCATGGCCGGCATCCTGCTCTTCACCTTCGCCTCGCTCCTCGGCGGCTTCGCGCAGGAGCCCTGGCACCTGCTCGCCGCCCGCGCGCTGCAGGGCGTGGGCGGCGCGATCGCCTCGCCGACCTCGCTCGCCCTGATCACCACCACGTTCCCCGAAGGGCCGGAACGCAACCGGGCGTTCGGCGTCTTCGCCGCCGTCTCGGCCGGTGGCGGCGCGATCGGACTGCTCGCCGGCGGCATGCTCACGGAGTGGCTGGACTGGCGCTGGGTGCTCTTCGTCAACGTGCCCATCGGCCTGTTGATCGTGTTCCTCGCGCCCCGGTACATCAACGAGTCCGAGCGTCATCCCGGCCGCTTCGACATCGCGGGCGCGGCGACCTCCACACTCGGCATGGCGGCGCTGGTCTACGGCTTCATCCGCGCCTCGGAGAATGGCTGGAAGGACTCGCTGACGATCGGTTCGTTCGTCAGCGCGGTGGTGCTGCTGGTCGCCTTCGCGCTGGTCGAGTCGCGTGCGAAGGAACCCATCACGCCCCTGCGGATGTTCGCCGACCGGAACCGCTCCGGGACGTACGTGATCATGCTGAGCCTCGCGGCCGCCATGTTCGGCATGTTCTTCTTCATCGTCCTGTGGGTGCAGGGCGTACTGGGGTACTCGCCGATCGCGTCCGGCCTCGCGTTCCTCCCGGTCACGGTGGCGATCGTGACGGGCGCCGGGCTTTCCCAGCGGTTCCTGCCCACACTGGGCCCGAAGCCGTTCATGGTGGCCGGCTCCACGATCACGGGCGTCGGACTCTTCTGGCTGACCTTCATCGAGGCGGACAGCAGCTATGTCGGCGGGGTCCTCGGCCCGATGGTCCTCTTCGGGTTCGGCATGGGCCTCAACTTCGTCACGCTCACCCTGACGGCCGTCTCGGGGGTCGCCCAGCACGAGGCGGGCGCGGCGTCCGGTCTGCTCAACGCGACGCAGCAGGTGGGCGGCTCGCTGGGCCTCTCCATCCTGGTCACGGTCTTCGGCACGGCGAGCCGCAACGAGGGCGAGAAGCAGGCGGCGGACTTCCTCGCCACCGCGACGCCGGAGCAGCAGGCCGAGTTCCTGCGGGCGAAGGAGCTCCCGGCGCCCTGGAGTCACGAGGTACTGACCTCGGGCATCTCGACCGCGTTCACCGCGGCGGTGGCGATGGTCGCGGTCGCGCTGCTCACGGCGGTCCTGGTGATCCGGGTCCGCAGGAGCGATCTGGAGGCGCTCAGCGGCAAGGCCGAGGCCGCGGGCCCCGCGGCCTGACGGCGGGCGCGGATGCCCGGACCCGGCGGGGTCCGGGCA
>NZ_JBHTST010000029.1:0-66789 GCF_042794995.1 Streptomyces sp. NPDC056503 | reverse complement strand
GGCCGGGACGCCCGCGTCCCGGCCCCCGCGCAGCACCGCGGGTCAGTAGCGCAGCACGGCCGCGATGTGGTGCTGGCCGTCGAGCGTGCCGCCGGGCACGAACCGCACCTCCGCGCCCGTGTCCAGGGCCCGTTCGACGATCTCGTCGACCATGTCGTCCCGGGCCCCGGGGTCGCCGGCCTCGGCCGGTTCCAGGTGGTCGCCCTCCTCGCGCACGACCGTCCGGTAGTCGTCCTCGACGGCCACGAGCCGGGCTCGGCCCTCCTTCGCGACCCGCCACACCTCGTCGATGCCGCCGGCGAACTCCCGCCGGCCCCGCGCCGCGTCGAGATCGGCGGTGAGCGCCGAGACGGCGGCGGCCGCGCGGGCGGCGCGGGAGGGTTCGACGGCGGCGTGGACGGCGGCGGCCGGCCCGGCGGCGAGACCGCCGTGCGGGACGGTCACGGTGTCCGGGGCGAGCGGGCCCAGCTCCTCCAGGAGGCCGAGGGCCGCGGAGGAGCCGAGGACGTACAGCGGGCGGGGTTCGGCGGCGAGGACGGCCCGCAGCTTCTCGTGCGCCTCGCGCAGGAACTGCCGGGTGGCCTCGTCCCGGAAGGTGCCGGGGACGTCGCCGACGCGTTCCTTCCGCTCGACGTCCGGGTCCTCCAGGCTGCGGGTCAGCGGGAAGCCGTCCCGCGCCGCCTCGGCGGTCCGCTCGGGGTCGCCGCTCCACAGCGAGACCCGGTCGGCGGCGACGGCCAGGGCCCAGTAGGGCTGCTCGGCGGCGCGGGCGGCGACGAGGTTCCGGGTGAGGAAGGTGTCCGCGAGGACCACCCGCTCGGGCACGGCCCTGGGCAGCGACCACACCTGGTGCTCCCCCTGCGCGGCGTAGATGACCAGCCCGTCCTCGGCGTGCGCCAGGTCGACCTCGGCGGCGGCGCGGGCCAGCTGGTCGAGGATGTCGAGCCGCCGCTCGCGCGGCACGTCCGGATCGCCGGTGAGCGTCTTCTCGGCCTCGGAGAGCAGGTTGCGCAGTCGCACCGGGTCCTGGGCGTTGTCCGGTTCGCGGCGGTGCGTGGGCATCACCAGCGAGACGGCCGGGTACGGCCGGGGCTGACGCAGCTTCGCGAGCACCTCACTGCTGAGCACGGGGTCCATGGAGGGGCCTTCCTTCGGGGGTGGGAAAGGGCACGGGATGGGGGGAAGGGCATGAGCGCGAGAGGGGGAAGGGGACGGGGTGGGGAAGGGCATGGGTGAGGGAAGGACGGGCGGACGGGCGACCGGCCGGCCGGCACCGTCACTCCGCTCCGGCGAGCTGCTCGGCGAGCTCCTTCTCGTCCGCGTCGCTGAGGGAGGTCTTCAGGACGGTGCCGCCGTGCCGCTGCATCGCCACCGTGAACTTGTCCTCGGTGAGCTTCGCGGCCATGATCACGAGCGCGGCGGAGCCGGGCCTCAGCAGATCGCCGACCTGCAGGCGGAAGCGCTCGTCGACGCCCGACTTGCTCAGCCGGCCGACGAGTCCGCCGAGCGCCGCGCCGGTGAGGGCGCCGACGGCCGGGGCGAGGAAGAGGATGCCGAAGATGGTGCCCCACAGGGCCCCCGTCGCGGCGGTGACCCCGACGACCCGGTTCGAGGTGTCGACGTGGGTGCGCCCCTCGGCGTCGACGGAGACGACGGCCAGGCCGTTGAGCCCGACGACGTGGTCGCGTTGCAGGTCCTGCACGGTGCCGAGCGCTTCCTCGGCGACGGCACGGTCCTCGTACCCGATGACGATGAGCTCGGCCACTGCACCTCCTCGAACACGCGCGGTCCGAGGAGGCCGGAACCTCACGGCCCGCACGGCGTCGCGCCTGCGCGGGACCTCTTCGACCGCGCGGGGGCACCCGCCCCCTCTACGCCCGATCCTGTCCCGATATGTCCGCTCCCGCGAATCGAGCGGGTCCCGGGCGGAGAGCGGCGGAGACCGATGGACGACGGACGGCAGGCAGCGCGAACCCGGCAGGGAGCAAGCGGCCCGCGAGACCGGCGGACGGACGGCGGGCAGCCCGCGAGACCGGCGGACGGAGGGCGGACGGCCCGCGAGACCGGCGGACGGAGGGCGGACGGCGAGGTCGGCGGAGGGCGGGCGGACGGCGGGGGCCGGTCGGCCTGGGCCTAGGAGGCCGCGTGGTCCGTACGCGTCCGGGGACCTGTCAGCGTTTCCAGGGCCAGTCCGCCGGCCCTGCGGTGCCAGAGACCGGCGCCGCGGAGCATGGCGTGGCCGCCGGCCGGCATGGGGACGCCGGTCGCGTCCGCGCCGGCTTCACGGGCGCGGCGGACGAACTCCCAGGAGTCGCGGGCCGCGGTGACCCGGTCCGTCTCGTCGTGGAGGAGGTGGAGGCGGCGGCCCGCGAGGTGGGCGACGGGTTCGCCACGCGGGCACCAGGGCGCGAGGGCCACGACGCCCCGGACGGCCGGGTCCCCGGCGACGGCGAGGGCCGCCCGTCCGCCCATCGAGTGGCCCACGAGGACGACCGGGATCTCCCCGAAGCGCGCCCGCAGCGCGGCGAGCGCGGCCTCGGCGTCCCGGGCGGCGTCGGCGCGCTCGCCGTTCCAGCCTCGGTGCCGGTAGCGGCACTCGGCGACCACGACCGCCCGTCCGCGCGCCGCGCGCCGCACCGCCTCGGCGAAGGGCCGCATGCGCAGGGCCGGCAGGTTGAGCGCCGGCGGGGCTTCGAGCCCGTCGGCCCGCCCCCCGTGCAGCAGGAGCACCACGCCCTCCGGCGACTCGGCTCCGTATCGCACGAGCGGCTCCCGGGACGCGCCGGACCGGGGTCGTGAGGGCATCGGACCTCCTGTCGGCCGTTCGGGTGAGGACTCGTCCGCCAGTCTGTCACGGGCGGGCCGTCACGAGCGGGCCGTCACGAGCGGGCCGTCACGGGCGAGCTGTCACGGGCGGGCCGTCACGAGCGGGCCGTCACGGGCGAGCTGTCACGGGCGGGCCGTCACGGGCGGGCCCGGTCGCGCCGGGCCCCATGAGCCGCACGCGGCCGCGCGCGGGACCGGCGATTGTGCCGATGACGGCGTTCCGCGCCGCCCGCACAGTGGCGAGGCCATCCCACGGCACCGGACGTCCCTCCCCACGGGGCGTCCGGCCCACGACACGAGAGGACGACTTCGTCGTGAAGCGATACCTTGCCGCGGCCACCGCCGCAGCCGCCGGCCTCGCGCTGCTCCTCGCCCCGGGAGCGGGCGCCGCGACCGGCAACCCGTACGAGCGCGGCCCCGCCCCCACCGAGGCGAGCATCGAGGCGGCGCGCGGCTCGTACGCGGTCTCCCAGACCACGGTCTCCTCCCTCTCCGCCACCGGTTTCGGCGGCGGCACCATCTACTACCCGACGAGCACGAGTGACGGGACCTTCGGCGCGGTGGCGATCTCGCCCGGGTTCACCGCCACGCAGTCGTCGGTCGCCTGGCTGGGCCCGCGGCTGGCCTCGCAGGGCTTCGTCGTCTTCGTCATCGACACGCTCACCACGCTCGACCAGCCCGACAGCCGGGGCCGTCAGCTCCTCGCCGCGCTCGACCACCTCACCCAGAAGAGCTCGGTCCGCGGCCGCGTCGACACCTCCCGGCTCGCCGTGATGGGCCACTCGATGGGCGGCGGCGGCACGCTGGAGGCCGCGAAGAGCCGGCCGAGCCTGAAGGCCGCGGTGCCCCTCACCGGCTGGAACACCGACAAGACCTGGCCCGAGATCACCACCCCGACCCTGGTCATCGGCGCGGACGGCGACACCGTGGCGCCCGTCGCCACGCACTCCGAGCCGTTCTACGAGAGCCTGCCCTCCGGCCTCGACAAGGCGTACCTGGAACTGAACGCCGCCACGCACTTCACGCCCAACACGTCGAACACGACGATCGCGAAGTACAGCCTGTCGTGGCTGAAGCGTTTCGTCGACGACGACACCCGGTACGAGCAGTTCCTCTGCCCGCTGCCGAGGCCGAGCCTGACGATCGACGAGTACCGGGGCAGCTGCCCGCTGGGCTCCTGACCGCCTGTGCGACGACCTCCGCGGCGGACCGCGCGGCAGGCCGCGCACCGGGCTGTGCGCGGGCACAGCCCGGTGTACGGGGGGCTGGGCGCCGGCCCACACCCCCGTACCGCTCCGTTCCCGCCTCCGGCCGCGCCCGTTAGCGTGCCGGGGTGAACGTGACGGGCGTGAGCGCGACGGGTGGGACGGCGGCCCCCTGCACCGGGCCGCCGTCGCCCGTGCTGTACGGCAGGGAGGCCGAACTCGACTCCGTGTCGCGGTCGTTGTGGCCGGCGTCAGCGGAGTCACCGGCGTCGCCCGCGGGGGAGGAGACGGTGGTCCGCGTGGCGGGCGGGCCCGGGGAGGGGCGTTCCGCCCTGCTGTCCCGGGCCGCCCGGGACTTCCCGGGCGAGGCGCACGTGGTCGGCGCACCGGGCCGGCAGGTGCCGTGGAGCGGGGTCCGGGCCCTCTTCGCCGCGCTGGCTCCGTCCGGGGCGGCGGGGTGCCGGGCGGCCCGGCTCGCCCGGGGCCCGGGCGGGATCGCGGCCGCGCTGGCGTCGCTCCTGCCCGGGCGCGGGCCCGTCCTGCTGTGCCTGGACGACTTCCCGCTGTGGGACGCGCACTCACGGGCCGCGTTCGCCGCGCACTGGCGGGTGCCGGGCCCGCGCGGGGCGGCCCGCGCGGGCTGGCTGGTGGCGTCCGCGCCCGGCCGCCCCCTGCCCGCCGCGGCCGGTGCGCCGCCCGTCCGCCTGTCGCGCCTCACCCGGGCGAGCGCCCGCGCCCTGCTTCAGGACGTGGGCGGCGGACGGGTCGGCCCCGCCGTCGCCGAGCGGCTCCTGGACGAGGCGGCCGGGCACCCGGGCGTCCTGGTCGAGGCCGTCCGCCGGCTACCGCCGGAGGTCCTCGCCGGGACGGCGTTCCCGGCGCGGGGGCGGCTGGTCGACGACGGCGTCCTGACGACGGTGTACGGCGGCCTGCTCGACGCCCTCCCGGCGGACAGCCGCCGGCTCCTCGGCGTGGTGGCCGGAGCCTGCGGGCCGCAGCCCGTACCCGGGGACCCGTCGGCCACGGACCTGTCGGCCGCGGACCCGTCGGCAGGGGACCCGTCGGCCACGGACCTGTGGGGCGGGAACCCGTCGGCCGGCGATCCGTACCGTACGCGGGTGGGCACGGCGCTGGCCCGCGCGCGGGCCCTCCGGGTGCCCGCCGAGGCCCTGGACGGTCTGGTGACGGCCGGTCTGCTGGTCCGCCGGGACGACGAACTCGCCTTCGGCGACCCGTTCCTGGCCCGGGCGGCGGGGGCCGGAGCGGCGCGGCCCGGGGACGGGCGCCGCGCACGGGGCCAGGCCTCCCCCACTCCCCCGACGCCTCACGAACGCCACCGGGCCGACCGGCTGGGGCCTCCCCCGGCCGTGCGGGCGCGTTCCGGGGTGGCGCGGGGGCGGGCGCTGCTGACGCGGGGGTTCGCGGCGCTGGCGGGCGGGCCGGTCATGGACGCGCACGAGGCGTTCGTCCAGGCGGCGGAGGTGCTGCGGGACCGGGAACCGGCCGAGGCGGCGGACGCGCGGTTCCTGGCGATGGAGGCGGCGTGGGCGGCGGGGGACGTCGACGCCTGCCTCGCCGCGCTGGACCTCGCCCCGGCCGGACCGGGCACCGAGCGGTCCTTCGCCGAGGGGTTGCGCGCGGCGCTCACCATCCGCCCGGAGCAGGCGCGCGCGCCGCTCTCGCGGGTGGTCGCGGTCGGCGCGGGCCGGGGCGAGCCCCGGCTGCTGCTGCGCGCCGGATCGGCGGCGCTGGTGCTCGGGGACGTGTCCGCGGCGGCCCGGCTGCACGCCAGGGCTCTGGCGCGGGCGCGGGCCGAGCAGCGGGTCTCGCTGCTGCCCCGGATCCACGAACACCTCGCCTACGCGGAGCTGCGGGCGGGGCGGTACGCCCGGGCCGGGCACGCCGCCGGGGAGGGGCTGCGGGCGGCCCGCGCCACCGGCCAGCTCAACTCGGCGGCCCACCAGCACGCGGTGCTGGCCCTGGTGGCGTCCGTGACGGGTGAGGGGCCCTCGGTCGCGGAGCACGCGGAGCGGGCGCTGGCGATCGGGCGGCCGCACGGGCTCACACAGGCGGTGACGCTCGCCGAATGGGCGCTGGCGCGGGCGGAGTTGGGCGGCGGGCTCGCCGCCCAGGCGGCGGCGCGCCTGGCACCGCTGGTACGCCCGGGTCCGCACGGGGGCCACTTCGCGCTCCGCATGCTGGCCGTGCCCTGTTTCGTGGAGGCGGCGGTGGCCTCGGGGAGGGCGGTGGAGGCGCGGGCGGCGACGGAGGAGTACGCGCTCTGGGCAGGGTGCGGGCTCGACCGTCCCGCCCCCGCGCAACTCGCCCGCTGTCGCGCCCTGTTGGCACCGCTCGGCGAGGAGTCGGGCCGCTGGTTCGGCGAGGCCCTGCGGCGTCACGAGGACGGCGGCAACGACTTCGAGCGGGCCCGCACGCTCTTCGCGTACGGTACGTGGCTCCGCCGGCGGCGGCGCCCCGGCGAGGCGCGGGGCCCGCTGCGCGACGCGCTGGTCACGTTCGAGCGGGCCGCGGCCGAGGGCTGGGCCCGGCAGGCGCGGGCGGAACTCCGCGCGACGGGCGCGGCGGGCGGCCGCCCGGCGGAGCCCTCCGCCCTCGCCGAACTCACCCCGCAGCAGCAGCGGATCGCCCGCCTCGTCGCGGCCGGCGCCACCAACCAGGAGGTCGCCGTCCGTCTCTCGCTGAGCCCGCGCACGGTCGACCACCACCTGCGCGGGGTGTACGCCCGCCTCCAGCTCCGTTCCCGGGTCGAGCTGTCCGCCCTGGTGTCGGAGTCGGATGCGGAGGCGTAGCGGGCGGACGGGTCAGCGGGCGCCGAAGACCTGGGTCCAGTAGGGGCCGCCCTCGTCGTGGACGCCGACGCCGAGCTCCTTGAAGTCGCAGTTGAGGATGTTCGCGCGGTGGCCCGGGCTGTTCATCCAGGCCTCCATGACCTGCTCGGGCGTGCGCTGCCCCATGGCGATGTTCTCGCCGTAGGTGGACCAGGGGTAGCCCGCGGCCGTGACCCGGTCCCCCGGGTCGGCGCCGTCGGGGTTGGTGTGGTCGAAGAAGTCCCGGGCGGCCATGTCGTCGGAGTGGCCCTGCGCGGCGCGCGCGAGGGTCGCGTTCGCGGTGAGCGGCCCGCAGCCCGCCTTGGCCCGTTCGGCGTTGACGAGCGACAGCACCTGGTCGGCGGCGGAGCCCTGACCGGTGTCGTTCTGCGCGCCGCCGCCGGGGTCGGGCTCGGTGCCGGCCGTCGGCGACGCGGTCGTCCGGGTGGGCTTCGGCGCGGCCGTCGGCGCGGCGGTCTTCCTGGGGAGGGTGGGGGCGGGGCTCGCGGTGGTGCGCTGCGGGGTGGGGGACGCCGTGGTGGGGCGCGCGGTGGCGGTCTTCCGGTCTCCGGTGCCGGGCGTGGCGGAGGCGGTCGTCCGGCCGGGCGCCGCGGTGGAGGCGGAGGGGGTCGCGCCGACGGTGGCGGGGGTGGTGGAGAGGGAGTCCGGGTCGTGGGTGAGGGGCACGTCGGGGCCGGGGACGACGGCGCGGTTCGCCTCCAGGAGCTCCTCCTTGCCGTCCCGCCCGCCGTAGAACGAGAACGCCCCGCCCGTCACCGCGACGACCGCGATCCCGGCCGCGACGGCGGCCCGCCGCCGGGTCCGCTCCTGCGCCTGGCGCCGTCGGCGGCGGTCCCCGCGCGTCCCGGACCGCGGGGCGGGGACGGGGGCGGCGGAGACGGGCGCGAGCCCGCCGAGGTCGTGGCTCCAGGTCGCGTCGTCGGCGTCGGGCTCGGCCGCCGCGTCGTCCGGCACGTCGGCGTACGGCGCCGGCACCACGCCGGAGCAGGCACCGCACCGGCTCGTGTGCGGGGCCAGATGGTCGCGCCAGCCGACGCTGGGACGCCCGTCCCAGCCTGCGGTGAGCTCCTGGAGCCCGGGGCAGCGCGGCCCCCTCGCCAGGGCGGCGCCGACGGAACGGGCGGCTTCGGCGCGCGCCCGCACCGTCTCCATCCGCATCGCGGTGTCCTCCGGCGTCCACTGGAGCGCGGCGGCCGTCTCGTGCCGGAGGAGCAGCCCCTGGGCCTCCAGCGATCCGAGCGCGGCGAGCACCGCGTCCTGCACCTCCAGCCATCCCTCGGCCCCGTCGAGTCCGGCGGCGTGGCCGAGGGTGGTGTCGACGGCCAGCGCGACGAGCCAGGGCCGGAACGCCTCCGGGTACGGCAGGGTGTGCAGGGCGCCCTGGGCGCGGCGCAGGGTGTCGCGCACGACGGCGTCGACGGCGGAGGCGGCGGGACGGGCGTCGAGGGCGCGGGACACCAGGGCGTGGACGAGCGGCCGGTGGGCGCTGAGGAGCTGGTCGCACGCCCAGGGGTCGCCGTACCCCACCGCCCGTATCCGCTGCGTCGTCCACTCAGCCATCTGATCCGTGTCCATGGTCCGCTGCACGCCGTCCGTCCTTCTCTCGCCCGTTCCCGGAGTTTCCTGCGCAGGGGAGAGCCTCGGCGGAAGACGGGGATAACGGAAAGAGGGAAAGCGGAATCCGTGACGTGGGTCACAGGAGGGGTGGGTGGTGGCCACGCGGCCTCCTAGGGTGGCCGCATGGACGGGGATCACAAGGCCGGCGAGCACGGTGACGGACGGCTGGCGGGGCGGCTGCGGGAGCTGACGGGCGGGCGGTTCCCGGTGGCCGCGGCCCTGGTCGGGCCCGACGGGACGACCACCGCCTCGGTGGGGGCGGGGCTCGGGGCCGACTACGAGATCGGGTCGGTGTCGAAGGGCGTGACCGGCCTGCTGTACGCGGACGCGCTGGCGCGCGGGGAGGTGACGGCACGGACGGCGCTCGGGGAGCTGCTGCCCCTGGCGGACGCGCCGGCCGGCGGGGTGACGCTCGGGGCGCTGGCCACGCACCGGTCGGGGCTGCCGAGGGTGCCGGCGTCGGCGCGGCCGTGGCGGCGGACCTACGCGCTGTGGCGCCACGGCACCAATCCGTACGGCGAGTCCGTCGCCGAGCTGCTCGACCAGGCGCGCGCGGTACGGCCCGGTCCGCCGCGGCCCCGCTACTCCAACCTCGGGTTCGAGCTCCTCGGGCACGCGCTGGCGGCCGCGGCCGGGAGGCCGTACGAGCGACTGGTCGCCGACCGGGTGAGCACCCCGCTCGGCCTCGAACGCTTCTATCTCCCCACGGGGCCCGCCGGGCTCCTGCCGGGCGCGCTCGCCGGCACCACCAGGCGCGGCCGTCCACGCGAGCCGTGGACGGGCGAGGCGCTGGGGCCGGCGGGCGGGATCCGGGCCGACATCGCCGGCATGGCCCGCCTCACCGCCGCGCTGCTGGACGGCACGGCGCCGGGGATCGCCGCGCTCGACCCCGTCCTCCCCTTCACCGCGGGGACGCGGATCGGCGCGGCCTGGATCACCCTGAGCGTCAGGAACCTGACCCTCACCCTGCACAACGGCGGGACCGGCGGCTTCCGCTCCTGGCTCGGCCTGGACCGCGCGTCCGGCACCGGCGTGGTCGTCCTGGCCGCCACCACCGCCGACGTGGACCGCCACGGCTTCGCCCTCCTCACGGCTCCCGCACCACGGGCCTGATCCCGGCCGGCTCCTGCCCGTTCGGGTGCCGTGTCCGCGCGGCCCAGCGGGCGGCGGGGCCGGTCGCGGTGCCGGCCAGGACGAAGGCGGCGCCGAGGAGGAGCCAGCCGAGGGGGCCGCCGCCGATGAGGAGGGTCGTGACGACGAGCGGTCCGAGCGTGCGGGCCACGGGGACGCCGGCGCCGTAGAAGCCCTGGTACTGGCCGATCCGGTCGGCGGGGGCGAGGCCGAGGCCGAGCTGCCAGGAACCGGCCGAGTGCCGCATCTCGGCTGCCACGAGGAGCACCGCGCCGAGGACCAGGACGGCGGCGGCCGCTCCGGCACCGAGCCCCGGGAGCGCGCTCGCCGCGAACACGGCGCAGGCGGCGAACATGACGGCGCCCGCGCTCCGTACCGCCCCCGAGGCCGACTCCAGGTCGGTGACCGAGCGGGCGGCGCGGACCTGGAAGAGGGTCACGGCCGCGGTGTTGAGGACGAAGAGCGCGGAGACCGTCCAGCCGGGCGCCGCCGTCCGCTGCACGATCCAGAGGGGCAGGGCGAGGCTCAGCACCGGCATCCGCAGGAGCATCAGGGCGTTGAGGAGCGTGAGGACGACGTAGGGCCGGTCACGGAGCACCGCCGTCGCGGAGGCGCCGCCGGCTTCGGGTCCGGGGGCACGGACGGGCGCGGGGGCGGGGGCGGGGAGGCGGGCCAGCAGGGCGCCGCAGAGGACGAAGCCGGCCGCGTCCAGGGCGAAGACCGCGAGGTACGCGCCGCGCGTGCCGGCGTGCAGCGCGATGCCGCCGAGGGCCGCGCCGACGGCGAGTCCGCCGTTCAGCACGGCCTGGAGCCGGGCCAGGACGGCGGTGCGGTCCGCCGGGGCGACCAGTCCCGCGAGCAGCGCCTGCCGGGCGGCGGCCAGGCCGCTCTGCGCGGAGGCGAAGAGGGTGGCGGCGGCGAGGAAGGCCGGGAAGGAACCGACGAGGAGGAAGGAGGCGACCGCCGCCGCCGTGACGAGCGCGAGGAGCACGGAGACGCCGCGCGGCCCGCGTCGGTCGGCGAGCGTCCCGAGCGGCATCCCTGCCGACGAGCCCACCGCCCAGGCGACGGCGAGGCCCGCGCCGACCTGGCCCGCGGAGAGCCCGGCGACGCCGGTGAAGTAGAGCGCGGAGGTCACGTAGAAGGCGCCGTCGCCGACGGAGTTGCCCAGCTGGGCGAGGAGCAGGGTGCGGGTCGCGGCCGGACGGCCGGGGCCCGCCGCGTCGGGTGCGGAGGTGGTGCCCACGGCGGAGCGCGCTGGGGAGGTGTTCGCCATGGACACGACCGTACGGGGATGTGGCCCGCTCCTTCTGGTCCATTGACGGCATGGAGAACTGGGCCACTTGGGCCGCCCGTCAGCGCCCGTACATGTCCCGGCACAGCTCCGCCGCGCCCATCGGGGCCTCGATCCGCTGCGCCTCCCGGCACAGGTTCCGCATCTCGGGGACCTGCCCGGCCACCGGCCGGGCCTGACCGGCGGGAGCGGGAGCGGGAGCGGGGGTGGTGGTGCGGGAACGCGTCCGCGCGCGGGGCGGGAGCGGCTTCCTCCCGGTCTCGCGGGGTGCCGGAGTCGCCCGGGGTGCCGGAGTCGCCCGGGGTGCCGGAGTCGCCCGGGCGGGGGCCGCCGCCCTGCCGTTCCCCGCCTTCCGCCCGTCCGGCTCCCCGGTGGGCGCGGCGCCGGCCCGGGGGCGTACGGGATCGGCCTGGGGGTCCCGCACCGCCGCCGCACCGGCCCCCGCTTCCCCCTCCTCCCCCTCTCCTCCCTCTTCCGCCGCCGCCAGCTCCTCCCGGGGCGGGGCCTGCTCGGGGGGCTCCGGCCAGACCGGCAGGGCCGAGGGAGGTCGCCGGGCGGCGGGCGCGAGCGCGGGCGGCCCGGTCTCCGGAGTCCGCGCGGCGGGCGGCGCGGACGGGTCCGGGAGGGCGACGCAGCCGCCGACCAGGAGGGCGGCGAGGAGCGGGAGCGCGGTGCGGCGGAGGTTCATGGCGGCCACGCTGCCGCACGAGGGGGAGCCCGGTCGGCGCTACGGGCGGCGACCACCGCCACGGGTGAACTCCGCGAACGGGACGGGACGGGTCGGGTCGGGTCGGGACGGGACGGGCCGGGTCGGGACGGGACGGGACGGGCCGGGTCGGGACGGGTCGGAAAGAGACAGGACGGAACGGTCGGCGCGGCCACACCGCCACCCGCCTCCCCGCCCGTCGGCCCACGCCTTCGGACCGCGCCGCTATGCTACGGCGAAAACAGAATCCTGTTCTAGAACCGATTTCCGGACTGCCGGTGATCCACAGGGGGACCCGATGTCATCCACACCGCCGTCCTGGCACCCGGCGGGGCGGCCCCCCGCGCCGGCCCCCCGCGCCCGGCGTGACCGCGGGCTGACCGCGCTCGCCGTCGGCCTGGCGCTGCTGGTCGTCGCGGTGGCGGGAGCGGGGTGGTACGGGTACGGGGCCGAGCACGCGCGGCCCGCGGCCGCGCGGGAGGGGAACGCGCCACCGTCGAGGACCGCCACCCCGCCCGCCGGGCCCGCCCTCCGCACCGCCGAGCCGGTCCGCGCCCCCGGCGCCCGGGAGCTCGCCGCCGCCCGCCGCCCGGGCGAGGCCACCGCCTGGATCGCCTCGGACACCACGGACCTGCCCCGGCGCGGCATCCCCGTCGACGGCCCCTGGATCGTCGGCGACACCGTCGTCCAGGCCCTGTACCGCGAGGTCACCGCCTACCGGCTCTCCGACGGCGCCGAGGTCTGGAACCTGACGCTGCCCACCCCGGTCTGCGAGGTGCCGGAGAATCCGACCCCGGACGGCCGGATCGTCCTCGTCCTCGCGACGAGCGGCTCGCAGCGCGGCGCGCACTGCGACCGGTTCCAGATGATCGACCTGCGGACCGGGAAGGCCGGCTGGCGGAAGGAGCTGCTGCGGGACCCCGCCCGGGACACCCCCGCCTTCATCGTCCACACGGCGATCAGCGGGGACACCCTCGCCGTCGCCGAGGGGATCGGCGCCGCCGCGTTCCGCGTGTCCGACGGCGCCCGGCTCTTCACCATCCCGACCGAGGACCCGGGCCGCTGCCACCCCGACCAGGTGGCCGGCGGCAGCAGGCTCCTCGTCAGCGCCACCTGCGCGCTCGGCGTCGACCGCCGGAAGCGGTACACGCAGCTCCGCGAGCTCGATCCGCGCACCGGCGCCGTGCGCTGGCGCCATCGGACCCCGGCCGGCCGGAGGGCCGAGCGGGTCGTCTCCGTCGACCCGGTGGTGTACACGTCGCTCGACAACGACCGGCTCACCGACGACTGGCGGATCGTCGCCCTCGGCCCCCGCGGCGAGGTCCGCCGCACGATCGACCCGCGCCCCAAGGGCTTCGAGCACTGCGCTCACGTCGGCATCGACGCGGACCTCCAGCCGTGCCCGGGCATCGTCGTCGGCCACGGGCTGGTCCACGTGGGCGGTACGGACCGGGTCGGCGCCTACGACCTGGCGACCGGGAGACTCCTCTGGGGGATCCGGTCGCATGACGGCAGGACCCTGACACCGGTCGGCTTCCGCTCCGCGTCGGGAACGGTCGTGTACGAGTCGGCCACCCCGAGCCTCCCCGGCCGTACCTTCGTCCTGGACAAGGACGGAGCCGGCAAGGAGAAGGTGCTGATGAGACACCCGGCCGCCTCGGCCGAGGCCGAGTACAGCACGATGGCGGGCCGCGTCCTGAGGGTCGGCGGCCGGATCGTCGCGATGCCCACGGGCGTCAGCGGCGACGACGCCCAGCGCCGGCCCCGGCTGGTCTCCTTCGCCCCGGGGCCGGACTGACCACGCGCCCCTCACCGCCACCGAGTGAAGAGAGCGCTCTCAAGCCTCTCGTCCGTACGGATATCCTGACCCCGTCCGGAGCAGACGAAGGGGGCCGACGTGGCCGAGCAGACGACAGGGGCCCGCCCCACCCTGGAGGCCGTCGCGGCCCGTGCCGGGGTGTCGCGGGCCACGGCCTCGCGGGTCGTCAACGGGGGCGCGGGAGTCCGCGCACCGCTGGCCGACAAGGTGCGGCAGGCGGTCGAGGAGCTCGGCTACGTCCCGAACCTCGCGGCCCGCACCCTGGTCACCCGGCGCAACGGCGCCGTGGCGGTGGTGATCGCCGAGCCCGAGTTCCGGATCTTCTCCGACCCCTTCTTCCAGGAGCAGGTGCGCGGCATCAGCCGCGAACTGACCGCCCACGACTCGCAGTTGGTGTTGCTGTGGGTGGAGAGCCCGGGCGATTACGACCGGATCGCCCGCTACCTCGGCGGCGGGCACGTGGACGGCGCGCTCGCCTTCTCCCTCCACGACGAGGACGAGCTGGCGGCGGTGCTGCGCCGGGCGAAGATCCCGACCGTGCTCGGCGGACGCCCGACGGACGGGATCGGTCCCGACATGCCCTACGTCGACTGCGACAACCGCGGCGGGGCGCGCGAGGCCGTCCGGCTCCTGGTCGACCGGGGCTGCCGGGCCGTCGCGCACCTGGCCGGGCCCCGCGACCAGACGTCCGCCGTGGACCGCGCCCTCGGCTACCGGGACGCGCTCGGCGACCCGGATCCGGCCCTGCTGGGCCACGGCGACTTCACGGCGGAGAGCGGCGCCCGGGCGATGGCCGAACTCCTGGACCGGCGCCCGGACGTGGACGGGGTGTTCGCCGCCAACGACCTGATGGCCTCCGGCGCGCTGCGGGTCCTGCGGGAGCGGGGCCTGCGGGTGCCGGACGACGTCGCCGTGGTCGGCTTCGACGACGTGGCGTCGATCGCCGAGCGCACGGATCCGCCGCTGACGACGGTCCGGCAGGACATCGAGGGCATGGGCCGGCTGATGGTCCGGCTGCTCATGCGGCTCCAGAACGAGCACGGGTCCGGGGCACCGGCCCCGGACCCGCTGATCACGCCGACGACGCTGGTGCGCCGGGCGTCGGCGTGAGCGTCCCTCAGTCGTAGGGGATGACCAGGACCGAGTCCGCCGTGCCGGTCCTGACCGTCGACGGGCCGTTGCCGATGGCACTCCACAGCTCCAGGCGGACGGTGCCGCCGCGGAGGTCGCCGAGGGTGCCGGTGGCGGACTTCAGACCGCGGTTCTGGTCGTAGCGCTCCCAGCCGGTCACCGGGTCGGTGGCGAAGTAGTGGTAGGTCTCGGTGCGTTCGAAGGTGCCGTCGCCGGTCAGGTCGTAGCTGACCCGGACCTGCTGACCGAGGCCGACCGAGGTGCCGGCGTCCACCCCGAGGCGGAAGGCGGTGGCGGCGCCCGGGGCGAGGGTGCCGGTGACGTTCCGCACCTCGTAGACGAGCGGCTGGTACGGGGTGCCGTCGCGGTTGACGCCGCCGGCGGAGGCGATCGTGTCGCTGCCGGCGGTGGTGTCGGTGGCGGTGGTCAGCTTGCCGCCGGAGGCCAGGCGGAAGGTGTCGCCGGTGCTCGGGTCCGGGTCGGGGCAGACGGGTCCGCCGGGCTGGCCGCAGGGGATCGTCCCGGTGCCCTTGCCGGTGGCGGTGGAACGGGCCGGTACGGAGAGGGACTTGCCGTCGGAGAAGGTGACGGTGACGGGCGCCGAGCCGAAGTTGTGGGCGGCGTAGGTGCGTTCGGTGCCCTTCAGGAAGACGGCCGAGCTCGGGATCGAGCCGGTGACGCTCGCGTCGGGAGCGCCGAGCGCGTCCAGGGTGGTCAGCCAGTGGTAGGTGTGGGCGCGGGTCTCACCGGCCTCGGGGGTGTAGTTGCCGCCGACGGCGTCGAAGCGGGCCTTGGCGCGGGCCGGTTCGGCGAGCGACTCGAACTCCCAGAGGATGTCGCGCCATTCGACGGCCGGGCCGCCGTTCTCGCGCTCCATCTCGGCCAGGTTGCGCCGGATGGCGCCCGGGTAGGCGCCCATGTGCAGCGCGTTGCCGGAGGTCACCGGGAGGGTGTTGATGCCGTGGATCTCCTCCGGGTTGGCGGTCCACCAGGTGGAGTACGCACCGCCGCTGCCCCAGACCATGCCGACGGTGTCGTGGGTGAAGGAGCCGGGGAAGACCTGCTGGTCGGCGTCGAACCAGTACTGGCCGATCGCGTCGGACTCGGTGGCCAGGAGGTAGCCGCCGAGGTCGCGCAGGGAGGTGTCACCGGTCGCGGAGCCCCACAGGACGAGGGCGGCGCTGAGGTTGGTGGACTCCGAGGAGGACTCCTGGTTGTTGCCGGCCGCGAAGCCGGAGTGGCCGGAGGCCCAGCTGTGTCCGGCGTAGACGTCGAAGCCGCGCAGGAAGGGGAAGGCCGTGTCCGTGCGGCTGGGGTTGGCGACGTCGCGGACCAGGGTCCTCACCATGCCGCCCCAGGCGGAGTCGGCGGCCCAGGCCTGGTCGTACTGGGCGACGACGGCGGCGGCGTACACGTAGTAGCCGTAGTGGAAGTGGTGGTCGTTGAGCTCGGTGTCGCTGCCATAGGAGGCCGGGTAGCCGGTCAGGGTCTTCCAGGTGCGGTCGTACGAGAACTCGTTCGCGCCGCCGGCGGTGAACCAGTCCTGGAGCCGGCCCTTGAGCAGGCCGAGGAGCCGGTCGCGCAGGGCGGTGTCGCCGAGCTGCTCGGCGAGCGGCACGAGCTGGGCGAGCTTGCCGAGCGCCTTGCCGGTCCAGTACGTGTCGGTGGCCCCGGAGAACGGGTCCGCGGAGTTCACCACCTCGTTCAGGTACGTACGCAGCCGGGCCTGGTCGACGGCGCCGGTGGCGGGCAGCCCGGGCAGGACGGCGGCCTGCTTGCGGCTGGTGGTGAAGGAGCGGCCCTCGCGGACCTTCATGGTGCCGCGCGGCGAGACGTAGGTGTAGGCGGTGAGCGGGTCGGTGGAGTTCAGCCACTGGTGCCGGTAGAGGGCCTGGAGGGTGCCGGTCTCGGTGCCCTCCTTCGCCTCGGTGGTCAGCGTGTAGGTGGCGTCGACCTTGCCGCCGGCGGCGGACCAGGCGACGCGGGAGCCGGTGACGAAGCTGTAGGCGTAGCGGCGGTAGGTCGCGAGGGCGTCGGTCGAGGGCAGGACGGCGACGGAGAAGTAGTCCTTGCCGCCGAGGCCCGCGGTGAGGGTGGTGCCGGAGACGTTCCAGTCGGTGCCGGTGGGGGCGAAGAGGGCGTAGTGGTGGCCGGCGACGGTGATGCCGAGGACGTTGCCCTGGTCGGCGAAGACGGTGGGCGGCGCGGCGGTGGTGACGCGGGCGTCGCCGCCGGTGCCCTTGGCGTACACGTAGGGCAGGCCGTGGCCGATGGTGGTGCGCAGGGTGCGGGCGCCGTCGGACCAGAGGGGGGTGACGGTCCAGTCGGACCAGTCGTCGGCCTTGGTGTCGGGCGAGTTGAGCCCGGTGAGGCCGAGGGTCAGGTCGGCCTTGTGGGGGAACTCGTACTGGCGGCCGTCGCCGACGATCGCCGGGGTGGTGGGATAGCCGATCTCCAGTCCGCCGGCGACGGCCTGGTAGGTGAGCGGGTGGCCGTACATGGGGGTGGAGTACGGGTTGTCGCCGTAGCGCTGGAAGGCGAGCGAGGACCACCAGTCGTTGGTGGGGACGGGCCGGTCCTTGGCGGCGGCGGTCACCTTGGGGGTGACGGGGGCGCCGGTGTTGGTGGTGGGGCCGGAGGTCCCGGCGGGGCGGGTGTCGGAGTAACCGCCCGCGCCCACGGGGACGGTGGCGGCGGAGGCGGTCCCGGCGGCGGCGGGCACGAGTCCGGCGGCCGCCAGGGCGGCGGTGAGGACCAGCGACGCGGCCGGTCGGGAGCGGGGAGCTGACACGTACAGCACCTCGTTGGCTCGGAGGAGGGGTTCGTGGGGGTTCGTCCGTCGTTGTGACGGATCTTGAGAGCGCTCTCAACAGTGCGCAACGTAAAACTCCCGAAACCTGGGAGTCAAGAGAGTCGGGGGAAAGCCGAGTTGGGACGGCGGCCCCGTAGGGACCCTTCGATTCCGAGCCGTTACGCCTTCGAGTCTTGACGGGAGCCGGAGAGTCGAGGCACGCTCCAGACCGTTCTTGAGAGCGCTCTCAAGCGTCCTCCGGTCTCCGGAAGGACCCGGAGCCGACCCCGTTCCCCTCCCCCGATCCGCCCCGACGCCAAGGGAGCCCGTCCATGTCCACCACCCGAGCCGCCACCAAGGCCGCCCTCCGCATCGGAGCGGTCGCGCTCGCCGGTTCCCTCCTCGCCGCCTGCGGCTCCGGAGACTCCGGCACCGCCTCCGACAAGGCGGGCGGCAAGGTCACGGTCACCGTCGACCTCTTCGGCTCCTTCGGCTACAAGGAGGCCGGCCTCTACGCCGAGTACGAGAAGCTCCACCCCGGCATCACCATCAAGCAGACCGACACCGAGGACGAGGCCGACTACTGGAAGTCGCTCCAGACCCGGCTCGCCGGCGGCGGCGGTCTCGCCGACGTCCAGGGCCTGGAGGTCGGCCGGATCGCCTCCGTCACCCAGCAGCAGGCCGACCGCTTCGAGGACCTGCGGAAGTACGGCGCCGACGGGCTGAAGAGCCAGTTCGCCGAGGCGAAGTGGGCCGCCGCCACCGGGAAGAACGGCGAGGTCCTCGGCCTCGGCACCGACGTCGGCCCCGAGGCGCTGTGCTACCGCACCGACCTCTTCAAGCAGGCCGGACTCCCCACCGACCGCGCCGAGCTGGCCAAGAGATGGTCCACCTGGGACGGCTACCTGGAGCTCGGCAAGCAGTACAAGGCCAAGGCCCCCGCCAAGAGCACCTGGCTGGACAGCATCGGCAGCCTCTACTCGATCATGATCGGGCAGGAGAAGGAGCGGTACTACGACGCCTCCGGCGCGCTGATCTGGGAGACCAACCCCGCCCTCAAGACCGCCTGGGAGACCTCCGTCAAGGCCAGCGAGGCCGGCCTCAGCGCCAAGCTCGACCAGTGGTCCCCGCAGTGGAACCAGGCCTTCGCCGCCGGCTCCTTCGCCACCATCCCCTGCCCCGCGTGGATGCTCGGCTACATCAAGGGCCAGGCCGGCGAGACCGGCAAGGGCAAGTGGGACATCGCCACGCTGCCCGGCGGCGCCGGCAACTGGGGCGGCTCCTACCTCGCCGTGCCCAAGGCCGCGAAGAACAAGAAGGAGGCGTACGAGCTGGTCAAGTGGCTCACCGCGCCGGAGCAGCAGGCGAAGATCTTCGCCAAGCAGGGCAACTTCCCGTCCTCGACCGGCGCCATCGCCGAGGTCGCCGGCACCACCGACCCGTACTTCTCCGGCGCGCCCATCGGGCAGATCTTCGGTGACGCCGCGAAGGCCGCACCGGTCCAGGTCCTCGGCGTCCACGACCAGAACATCAGCCAGCAGATCACCAACGCGCTGAGCGAGGTCGAGCGCAAGGGCCTCGCCCCGGAGAAGGCCTGGGAGAACGCGAAGAAGGGCGTCGCGAACACCCTGGGCTGACCCCGCCGGCATACCGGGACCGGGGCGCCGTCCGCCCCGGGTCCGGGCGCCGGCCGCCGGGCCGGTCACGCGGCACCGGGTCGGTCACGCGGCGCCGGGTCGGGTGGCACGGCCCCGGGTCGGGTGGCACGGCCCCGGCGGTACGACCCCGGCGGCGCTCGGCACCCCCGTCCGGCACGGTCCCGCCGGGCTTCCGTCCTGGCGGAGGTCGGGCGGAGGTCCGCCGGACCTCCGGAGGACGCCGGGCTCGGCGCGGGGGCGCCCGGCCGGGCGCCGGGACCACAGGGGCGCAGCCGCAGCCGGCCGCGCCGCAACCCGGCGGCGAACGCCTCACTGTCCGTCCGGTCCCACCGGAATCCGCCCGAACGGGCCGGCCGCCCCCACGGGCTCCGGCCGGTGAACGTCCCGGCCCGGTGGGGCGCAGCCACGAGCGGCGGGCCCCGGCGGGCCGCGCCACGACGGCGTACACCGCGCCGTCGGCCCGGCCCCACGGGGTGCCTCCCGACGGGCAACCGCCCAGCGGGCACCGCCCCCACGAGCATCGTCCCCAAGGGAACGGTCCCGACAGGCACCGTCCCAGCGAGCCATGTCCCCCACGAGGACCGGCCCGACGGGCAACCGCCCAGCGGGCCGTCCCCACGAGCACCGTCCCTACGAGCACCGTCTCACGAGCACCACCCCGGCGGACACGGTCCCGGCGGGCACCGTCCCGCCGGACGACCGTCCCGCCGGACGCCGTCCCCACCGGCACGTCCCGGCACGGGCGCACCCCCGGCCCTCGGGCCGCGTCCTTCCCGGGCCGAGGCCCGGCAGGTGCGCCCGTGCCCGGGGCGGGCGGCCCGCCGTGGCCGTCCCCCGGGCGGGCCGGCCGGGGCTCGTCCCCACTCCTCCGTCACCGTCTCCCGAAGGGCCGCACCGTGACCCTCGTCGCACCGGCGAAAGCCGCAGCAGTCCCGCGTACGCCGGTCTTCCGGCGCGTGTGGGGCGTCCTCTCCCCGTACACGTACGTCGCCCCGTTCTTCACCCTGTTCGCCGCCTTCGGGCTCTTCCCGCTGGTCTACACGGCGTACGTGTCCCTCCACCGGGTCGAGCTCCAGGACCCCGGCGCCATGGAGTGGCGCGGGCTCGGCAACTACACCGCGCTCTTCGGTGACGAGTTCTTCTGGACCGCACTGCGCAACACCTTCACCATCGGCGTGCTCTCCACCGTGCCGCAGCTGGTGATGGCGCTGGCACTCGCCCATCTGCTCAACCACCGGCTGCGCGGCCGGACCTTCCTGCGGACGGCGATGCTGCTGCCGTACGCCACCTCCGTGGCCGCCGCGACCCTCGTCTTCGCCCAGCTCTTCGGCCGCGACTTCGGGCTCTTCAACTACGTCCTCGGCCTCGTCGGCGTCGGCCCGATCGACTGGCAGTCGGGCACCCTCAGCTCCCAGATCGCGGTCTCGACGATCGTCGTCTGGCGGTGGACCGGCTACAACGCGCTCATCTACCTCGCCGGCATGCAGTCCATCCCGTCCGAGCTGTACGAGGCGGCCGAGATGGACGGCGCGTCGCGCTGGCGGCAGTTCTTCCACGTCACGCTGCCCGGGCTGCGGCCCACGATCCTCTTCACCGTCGTCGTCTCGACGATCGGCGCGACCCAGCTCTTCGGCGAGCCGCTGCTCTTCGAGGGGTCCATGTCGGGCGGCATCTCGCACCAGTACCAGACCCTCGGCCTGTACATGTACGAGCAGGGCTGGGGCTTCTTCCACCTGGGCCGGGCCGCCGCGATCGCCTGGGTGATGTTCCTGCTGATCCTGGTGCTGGTCGGGGCCAACGCCCTGATCGCGCGCCGCCGTTCCCGCAAGGAGGCCGGCCGATGACCGCGCTCGCCGACCCGCCCGCCCCGGCCGCCCCGGCCGTCTCCCCCACCCGGCGCCCGTCCGTCCGGCGCCCACGCCGCTCGGGCGCCGGACGGACCCTGAAGGCCGGCCCGCTCGCGTACGCCGTCCTGATCCTGGCGGTGCTCGTCTCGGCCTTCCCCTTCTACTGGACGATCGTCGCGGCCAGCCGCACCAACGCCGACCTGGCGCAGGTGCCGCCGTCGCTGGTGCCGGGTCCGCACCTGATCCGCAACTTCGAGGCGGTCCTCGCCGAGGCGGACATCGGCAAGGCGCTGCTCAACTCGCTGATCGTGTCCGGGTCGATCACCGTGGGCACGGTGCTGTGCTGCACGCTCGCCGGCTTCGCCTTCGCCAAGCTCCGCTTCCGGGGCCGGGGCGCGCTGCTCGCGATCACGGTCGGGACGATGATGATCCCGCCGCAGCTCGGCGTCATCCCGCTCTTCATGCTGATCGCCGAGCTCCAGTGGGTGAACCAGCTCCAGTCGGTGATCCTGCCGGGTCTGGTCTCCGCGTTCGGCGTGTTCTTCATGCGCCAGTACCTGGTGCAGTCGCTGCCCGACGAACTGATCGAGGCGGCCCGGGTGGACGGCGCGTCCACCGCCCGGATCTTCTGGTCGATCGTGGTGCCGATCGCCCGCCCGGGCATGGCCGTCCTCGGCCTCCTCACCTTCATGGCCGCCTGGAACGACTTCTTCTGGCCGATCGTGGCCCTGTCCTCGCAGGAACCGACCGTCCAGGTGGCGCTCCGTCAGCTCGGCGGCGGATACGTCCACGACCAGTCCGTGATCATGGCGGGCACCCTGCTCGGCACGCTGCCCGTGCTGCTGGTCTTCGGCCTCCTGGGCCGCCAGATCGTCGGCGGCATCATGCAGGGCGCGGTCAAGGGCTGACCCCCCGGCGCCCCTGCCAGGATGCCCCTGGACCTCCCTCCTCTCCTCTCCTCTCCTCCCCCCTCCCCTCTTTCGCTTCCGTTCCCTCTCCCAGGAGTTGCCTCCTCATGACCGCTGTCGACGCACGCCCCGAGTCCTCCGCGACGCTCCGCTTCCCGGAGGGCTTCCGCTGGGGCACCGCCACCGCCGCGTACCAGATCGAGGGCGCGGCCACGGAGGACGGCCGGACGCCGTCCATCTGGGACACCTTCAGCCGGACGCCGGGCAAGGTCCGCAACGGCGACACCGGCGACATCGCCGCCGACCACTACCACCGGGTCCGCGAGGACGTGGCCCTGATGCGCGAGCTGGGCGTCACGGACTACCGGTTCTCGGTGGCGTGGCCGCGCGTCCAGCCGACCGGGCGCGGCCCGGCCCTCCAGAAGGGGCTGGACTTCTACCGGCGCCTCTGCGACGAGCTGCGGGAGGCGGGAATCCGGCCGGTGGCGACGCTGTACCACTGGGACCTGCCGCAGGAGCTGGAGGACGCGGGCGGCTGGCCGCGCCGGGAGACGGCCGAGCGGTTCGCCGAGTACGCGGGGATCACGGCGGCGGCGCTCGGCGACCGGGTCTCCACCTGGACCACGCTGAACGAGCCGTGGTGTGCCGCCTTCCTGGGGTACGGGAACGGGGTGCACGCCCCGGGCCGGACCAGCGACGCGGACGCGCTGCGCGCCGCCCACCACCTGAACCTGGCGCACGGGCTCGCGGTGGGCGCGCTGCGGGAGGCGCTGCCGGCGGGGTCGGAGGTGTCGCTGACGCTCAACCTGCATGTGGTGCGGGCGCTGACGGAGTCGGCCGAGGACCTGGACGCGGCGCGCCGGATCGACGCGGTGGCGAACCGGATCTTCCTGGACCCGGTGTTCCGTGGCCGGCTGCCGGAGGACCTGGTGCGGGACACGGCCCGGGTGACGGACTGGGGGTTCGTGCGGGACGGGGACCTGGCGGCGATCTCGGCACCGATCGACTCGCTGGGGCTGAACTACTACTCCCCCACCGTGGTCGCGGCGGGGTCCTCGGAGTCGCCGTCGCCGTGGGCGGGGGCCGAGCGGCACGTGCGGTTCCTGCCGGCCCCGGGGCCCCGGACGGCGATGGACTGGCCGGTGGACGCGGACGGGCTGTACGAGCTGCTCGCCCGGCTGCGCGACGAGCTGCCGGGCGTGCCGCTGGTGATCACCGAGAACGGGGCCGCGTACGACGACTACGCGGACCCGTCCGGACAGGTGCGCGACCCGGAGCGGGTGGCGTACCTGCACGGTCATCTGGCGGCGGTGCGCCGGGCGATCGAGGACGGCGCGGACGTGCGGGGCTACTTCCTGTGGTCGCTCCTGGACAACTTCGAGTGGGCGTTCGGGTACAGCAAGCGGTTCGGGATCGTGCACGTGGACTTCGCGAGCCAGCGGCGGACGCTCAAGGACAGTGCCCGCTGGTACGCGGAGGTGATCGCGCGCGGCGGGCTGCCGTCCTGAGCGTCCGGCCCGCCGCCGGTCAGGCGGTGGTGAGGACGGCGAGGCGCTGGGTGGCGCGGGTCATCGCCACGTAGTGGTCGACCGCGCCCTCGATGCCCTCGCCGAACCGCTCCGGGTCGAGGAGGACGACGAGGTCGAACTCCAGGCCCTTGGAGAGGCTGGGGGTGAGCGCCCTGACCCGGGGGCGGTCGCCGAGGTCGGGGAGGCGCCCCTCGGCGGCGATGACACAGGCGACGCCGTCGGCGTGCTCGGCGGTCCAGGCGTCGAGGAGGGCGTCGAGTTCGTCGGTGGTGCCGTGGTGGACGGGGAGGCCGGAGGCGCGGACCGAGGTCGGCACGTTGGCGTCCGGGAGGACGGCGCGGATGACCGGTTCGGCCTCGGCCATGACCTCTTCGGGCGTGCGGTAGTTGATGCCGAGCGAGGTCATCCCGACCCGGTCGAGGCCGACGCGCTCCAGGCGCTCCGGCCAGGTCTCGGTGAAGCCGTGGCGGGCCTGGGCGCGGTCGCCGACGATGGTGAAGCTGCGCGAGGGGCAGCGGGCGAGCAGCATCTGCCATTCGGCGTCGGTGAGTTCCTGGGCCTCGTCGACGACGACGTGGGCGAAGGGGCCGGCCAGCGGGTCGCCGGCGGCGACCGGGAGGCCGCTGTCGTCGACGAGGCTGTCCTGGAGGTCCTTGCCGAGGAGCATGGTGACGGCGCCCTCGCCGTCGTCGTCGGAGCGCACGATGTTGTCGATGACGCCGGCCATCCGCTCCTTGCGGGCGGCGAGGGTCGCCTTCTCGCGGCGCTTGCGGGCGCTGGCCCGGGGGTCGCCGAGCCGGTGCCGGGCCGCGTCGAGGTAGGGCAGGTCGGACTCGGTCCACGCCTGGGCGTCGGCCCGCTGGAGGGCGCGCACCTCGTCCCGGTCCAGCCAGGGGGCGCACAGGCGCAGATAGGCGGGGACGGTCCAGAGGTCGCCGACGAGGTCGGTGGGTTCCAGCATGGGCCAGGCGCGGTCGAGGGTGGAGACCAGCTGCCGGTCGTGCCGCAGGGCCCGCTCGAAGAGGATCTCGGGGACCTCGTCGCCGGCCTTCTCCTTCAGGAGGGTGACGAGCTCCTCCCAGATCAGCTCGCGGGCCTCGTTGTGCGGGGTGCTGGGGCCGGGGGCGTCGAAGGCCTCGGCCCAGTCCTCGGCGGTGACCGTGAGGTCGCCCCAGTCGGTGGTGACGGGGGTCGGTTCGGCCGGCGGCTCCTCGTAGAAGCGGACGGCCTTCTCGATGCCCCGGACCAGGGCGGCGGAGGACTTGAGCCGGGCGACCTCGGTGTCCTTCTCGGGGCGGACGGTCGCCCCTTCGGGGACGAGGTCGCGGACGGTGCAGGTGCGCACGCCCTCCTCGCCGAGGCTGGGGAGCACGTCGGAGACGTAGGCGAGGTAGGGCTGGTGGGGGCCGACGAAGAGGACGCCGCCCCGGCGGTGGCCGAGCCGGGGGTCGGAGTAGAGCAGGTAGGCGGCCCGGTGGAGGGCGACGACGGTCTTGCCGGTGCCGGGGCCGCCGTCGACGACGAGGGCGCCGCGCGAGCCCGCGCGGACGATGGCGTCCTGGTCGGCCTGGATGGTGGACAGCACGTCGCGCATCCGCTCGGAGCGGTTGGTGCCGAGGCTGGCGATGAAGGCCGACTGGTCGTCGAGGGCGGCGTGCGCGTCGAGGCCGCCCTCGGTGAAGACCTCGTCCCAGTAGTCGGTGATCCGGCCGCCGTTCCAGCGGTAGCGGCGGCGGCTGGCCAAGCCCATCGGGTGGGCGTGGGTGGCGGCGAAGAAGGGCTCGGCGGCGGGCGACCGCCAGTCGACGAGCAGCCGGTTGCCGTCGCTGTCGGTGAGGCCGAGGCGTCCGATGTAGAGGGGCTCGGTGTCGTCGGCGGAGACGATCCGGCCGAGGCAGAGGTCGAGTCCGAAGCGGCGCAGGGCGCGCAGCCGACCGGAGAGGCGGTGGACCTCCAGGTCGCGCTCCATCGCCTCGCGGCCGACGCCGCCGGGGGCGCGGCGTACCTCGTCGAGCCGCTCGGAGAGTTCGGCGACGGCCTGTTCGAGGCTCTCGGCGACGGCGGCGAAGTGCTTCTCGTCGTCGGCGATGAGCGCCGGGTCGGCCTTGGCGGCGAGACGGTCGGGAAGCTCGAAGGGGCCGGTGGTCCGCGGAGGCATGGGCACGCGCGCAATCTCGTTTCGGCAGGTGACGGGGGTAGATGTGCGATTGTGCGGCATCCGGGGGGCCTTGCCGCAAGGCCCCCCATGCGCTATATCTTGAACATGGCGGGAGAAGTTCCCGCCTTTCGTGTGTCCGGCCGCGGCCGGCCCGGCCTCCGCTGTGCCCGGCCTCCGCGAGCGCCTCGCCGCTTCTCTCCCGCCGCCGTGACCGGACCCGTCAGCGGGTGTCGCCGGTCCAGTCGAAGCGCGCGGGATCGCCGGCCCGTGGACCGTACACCGCCTTTCCCTCCGCGCCGTAGCGGCTGAGCTCCGTCTCCAGGGCGGCGCCGGCGCGTATCTCCTCGCCGGTCCAGTCGGTGACGTCCAGCAGGAGCCCGTCGAGCGGGCCGCCGACCAGTTCCACGTAGGCCCGCCCGGGGCGCGGTCCCGGGCGCGGGTCGTCGTGGTCCATGCCGTAGACCCGGCCCCTCAGCAGCTCCTCGTCACGGTCCCCGCCCATGTCGCCGCCCTTCCCCCCGCCCCCGGGACTCTCGCTCTGCCTGTCCATGGCTCCAGCGTGCCAGCCGCCACTGACAACGGCCCGCCGGCCGGCCCCGTACGGACGCTTTCGGGCGGTTCCGGGGAACCGTACGGGCCGTCACACCGTCCTCCCGGGCAGAGCCCGCCGGATCTTGTTCCGGCCGCACCACCTGGAAGGACGCCGATGACGATCACGCTCGCCGAGGAGATCACGCTGCTGTCGCTGGACGACGAGTCCGGGGAGGCGAAGGAGCGGCAGTCGGCCTCGTGGGCGGTCGCGGGCGGGATCCTGCTGGAGCTGGCGCTCGCGGGGCGGGTGTCGGTGGCCGGCGGACGGCTGACCGTGACGGACGGGAGCCCCACCGGGGAAGCGCTGCTCGACGAGCGGCTGGCGCTGCTCACCGCCTGGGCGGGGCGCCGGAGCAGGGCGCCGAAGGTCACCGACTGGCTGACGAAGGACCAGGCGAAGGCGCCGGCCGCGACGATCGCGCGGCTGTGCGAGCGGGGGCTGGTCGTGGAGGAGCGGCGCCGGGTCCTGGGCGTGTTCCCGGTCCGGCGCTATCCGGAGGCGGACGGTTCGGTCGAGCGGCGGCTGCGGGAGCGGCTGCGGGCCGCGGTCCTGGACGGCGCGGCGCCGGACGAGCGGACGGCCGGGCTGATCGCCCTGGTGCACGGGGCGAAGCTGCACCGGATCGCCTTCCCCGAGGAGCCCCGCAAGGAGGTCGCCGCGCGGATGGAGAAGCTCGCGGAGGGCCAGTGGGCGGGCGAGGGCGTGCGGGAGGCGATCCGGAACATGCAGGCGGCGATGGCCGCGGTGACGGTGGCCACGATCGTCGCGGCCACCGGCTGAACCGGGCCGGCGGCTCAGGTCACGGCGTGTCCGTGCGCGGCGGCCAGGGCGTCGAGTTCGGGGTCCCCGTAGAGCCGGCGCAGGGCCTGGAACACGGTGACCTTCTCCTGGCCGAAGCGGGCGATCCGCGTCTCGAAGCTGTCCGGGGAGACGAACCGGGGCGGGGTGCTCTTGCTGTGGAACTTGTCGGCGTACATGACCATCCGCTCCTCCGGCGTGGTGGGCACGTAGTCGGCGGGCGGGATGGGCAGGCCCTGCGCGAGGACGTCCTCCTGGGTGATGCCGACGCCGGTGTGGCAGGAGCAGAAGCGGCAGAGGGCCTCGGGCAGGCCCTCCTCCGCGAGCAGCCGGTGGCCGAGGACGCCGTGCGTCACGTAGGAGGCGCCGTCGATGCGTCCGGCGGAGTCGTACAGCCGGTAGACGCCGATGTCGTGCAGCAGGCAGCCGGCGCGGACGAGGTCCGCGTCGACGCCCCGTCCGGAGCGGGAGAGCAGCTGGTCGGCGATGGCGGCGACGATCTCGCAGTGGGTGAAGACGAGGGCGAAGGCCGCGTCGCTGGGGGCGTGCTTCCGGTGCAGCGCCCGGATTTCGTCATATGAGGGGATCTCCACACCGGAAGGATAGCCGGGTGGGTCTCC
This sequence comes from Streptomyces sp. NPDC056503, assembly GCF_042794995.1. Taxonomy (NCBI): domain Bacteria; kingdom Bacillati; phylum Actinomycetota; class Actinomycetes; order Kitasatosporales; family Streptomycetaceae; genus Streptomyces; species Streptomyces sp. NPDC056503. The sequence continues at coordinate 39,310 of NZ_JBHTST010000029.1, read as the reverse complement.
GCCCCCGCCGGAGTGCGGCGGGAGCGTGACGACCGGGCGGCCCGTCCGTCGGGGCGGTCCGCCCGCCGCCCGGAGCGGTGCCGCGGGACGCCCCGGGGAGGGAACCCAAGCTTCCACCGCGCCGCCTCCGGAGTCGAACTCCCCGTAACCGTCCGGTAACTGACGGGTTGTCTCCTCTGTACCCAGACAGCTCCCTTTCGGGAAGGACTCCCATGCAGCGCAGGCCCCTCCTCGTCCTGGCGGCCGCGGTGATCCTGTCGGCCGGATCGTCGGTGCCCCTGGCACAGGCCCGTGCCGACGGCCCCGCCGTCGCGACGCGCGGCACCGTCCACGGAGCCGCCCGCGTCACCAGCACCCCGGCACCGGGCGTGACGCTCACCACCCTCACCTACGGGAAGCGGGACGCGGACGACGTCTGGACGGTCCAGGTGAACCTCCCCCGGCAACCCGACGGGCCCACGACCGGGGCACCGCTCGCCCTCGGGCCGCGCGACACCGCGCTGCGGGTCGCGACGGCGCTGAGCGCGGCCGGCTTCACCCCGCGCGTCGAACAGGTGACCACGCCGGAGTACGCGGACCGGCGCGCGGGGGTGCTCGGCTGGACGGTGCGGACCGGGCGGTACGCGGACGAGGCCGCGGCGACGGCGCTCGTCGACCGCCTCAGGGCCGCCGGCTTCACCGCCCGCACCCGCTACACGGGGCAGGACGGCACCGACGACGACGCGCCCCAGCGCGTGCACGTCCTCCGGGTCGACCTCGCCGCCTTCGGAGGCCGCCTGGAGGCGGCCCACGGCCCCACCCTGGAGGGCACCGAGAAGCTGACCGCCCTCATCGGCGCCTCGGGCGCCGTCGCGGGGATCAACGGGCAGTGGTTCTACAACAGCGCGCCCGGCGGCCTGTACGTGAAGAACGGCAGGATCCTCGCCTCCGCCACCCAGGGGCGGGCCGGCATCCGGCTGGACGACGGCGGGCGCTCCTTCGCCGTCGACACCTTCACGGCACGGGTGACGGTGACGGCGGACGGCGAGACGGCGGAGGTCGACGGGGTCAACCGGCTCCCCGGCGAGATCTGGAACTGCGGCGGGGTCGGCGGCGACCTGCCGACGGAGCGCCCCCAGCACGACCTCAAGTGCACGGACGCCAGCGAACTCGTCCGGTTCACCCCCGAGTGGGGCACTCCCCCGGCAGGCCCCGGGGCGGAGGCCGTCCTCGACTCCCGGGGCCGGGTGACCGCCGTGCACACCACGCGCGGCGCGGCCGTCCCGCCCGGCGGCTCGACGCTCCAGGCCACCGGCGACAGCGGCACCTGGCTGCTGCGCACCGCGCGGGTCGGCGCGACCCTCTCCTTCGACGAGCGGATGTGGGACGGCCAGGGCCGCCCGGTCACGCTCGGGCCCGACACGCTGATCCTCCAGGTGGGCCCCTCCCTGGTCCGCGCGGGGCGGGTGGCGGTCAACGCGGTGGGCGACGGCGTCGTCCGCGAGGGCGCCGACCAGACCTTCACCTACGACTGGACGGTACGCGCCAACCCCCGTTCCATGATCGGCAGGGACACCCAGGGCCGGCTGATGCTGGTCGTCGCGGACGGCCGCGACCCCGGGGTCAGCGAGGGCCTGAGCATCGACGGCGCCGCCCGCCTGATGCGTTCCCTGGGCGCCCGCGAGGCCCTCAACCTCGACGGCGGCGGTTCGAGCGTCCTCGCGACGGACGCGGGCATCGTCAACCGGCCCTCGGACGCCACCGGCGAACGCTCCCTCGGCACCGGGCTGCTCCTGCTCCCCCGGTGACTCCGACCCGCCGGTGGGCGGGCTCGCGACAGGCGGAGGGCGCCCGGAGCGGCGAGACTGGGCCTGGACCGGGTGTCGACGGCAGGCAGGTGCAGCATGTTCGAGGACGTCCCGCCCCCTCCGGCCCCGGAAGGGGCGGCCTCCGGGGACGGTGTGGCGGCGTCCCTGCTCGACCGTGCCGTCCTCGACGTCGTGTTCCGGCAGGCCTCGGTCGGCGTGCACGTGCTCGACCGGGACCTGCGGCTGATCCGGGCCACCGGAGCGGCGCTCGCCCAGCGGAGCGTCACGGAGGAGGAGGTCCTCGGACGCCCGGCGGTGGACGCGTACCGGATCCTCGGCGTCGAGGTGAAGGAGCAGATGCTCCGCGAGGTCCTCGACGGCGGGCCCCCCGCGCGGGACCTCCTGGTACGGGGTCGGCCACCGCACGACGCGGGCCGGGAGCACGTCTACTCGGTCTCCGTCTACCCACTCCACACCCCGGGGGCGGACGGCGCGAAGCGGGAGGCGATCGGGCTCGTCGCCACCGTCACGGACGTCACCGAACGGATCCTGGCCCAGCGGCGGCTCGCGCTGCTGTACGAGGCCCGGGAACGGATCGGGCGGACGCTGGACGTGGAACGGACCGCCCGCGAACTCGTCCAGGTGACCTCGCCCGGCTTCGCCGGCTCGGTCGTGGTCGCGCTGACGGACGCGGTGCTGCGCGGGAAGCCGCCGGAGCTGCGGCACGCGGGCGAGACGCCGCTGCTGCGGTGCGCCGCCGTGGGCGGCTCCGGGGACCCGGGCGCGGACGGGCCGCTGCCGGAGCCGGGGGCGGTGCTGCTGCCCGGGCTGTTCGGCGACCGGCTGCCCGACGGCCCCGAACTGCGGCCGGTGGGAGGGGAGGTGCGGCTGATGGCGCCGCTGGCGGTCCGCGGGCAGCTGCTCGGGGCCGTGGCCTTCCGCCGCCCGCCGGGATCCGACCCGTACACCGAGGACGACCTCGCGATGGTCGAGGGGGTGACGGCGCACACGGCGACCTGCCTGGAGAACGCGCTCCGCTTCACCCGCGAGCACATCGTCATGACGGCCCTCCAGTCCTGGCCGCTGCGCCCCGAGGGCGAGACCCGGCACGCCGTGGAGCTCGCCCAGCGGCACCGGCCGGGCGGCACGGGGGCCGGCTCGTGGTTCGACGTCATCGCGCTGCCGGGGGCGCGGGTGGCGCTGGTGGTCGGCCAGGTGGAGCGGCCCGGGCTGAGCTCGGTGGCGGCGATGGGCCGGCTGCGGACCGCCGTGTACAGCCTGGCGACGCTCGACCTCGCCCCGCACGAACTGCTGGCCCGGCTGCACATGGTGACGCAGCGGCTGGCCCGGGAGCAGGGGCACGCGTACGGCATCGACGAGCCCGCCGCGAGCTGCACGGTCGCCGTGCACGACCCCGTGACCGGCCGCCTCGACCTCGCCCGGGCCGGAACCTCGCTGTGCGTCGCCGTCCGGCCGGACGGCTCCCTCGACTCGGACCTGGTGGAAGAGGGGCCGCTGCTGGGCGGTGACGGCCCGCCGTTCGCCTGCTCCTCCCTCCTCCTGCCGGAGGGCACCACCCTGTGCCTCGCCTCCTCCGCCCGCGCGGACGGCGGCCCGTCGCAGGCCCGGGTGGCCGCGGCGCTGGCCTCCCCCGACCGGGGCCCGCACCCGATGGCGGACGACCTGGCGGCCCTGCTCGCGCCCGAGCGGGTCCTGCTGGTGGCCCGCACGCTGCGGCTGCCGGCGGCGGACGTCGCCGAGTGGGAGGTGCCGGGCGAGCTGTCGGCGGTGGCCCCGGTACGCCACGCGGCCATGGAGCGGGTGCGGGAGTGGGACCTCGGGGTGGACCCGCTCACCGTCGAACTGGTCGTCAGCGAACTGGTCACCAACGCGGTCCGGCACGGCGCCCCGCCGTACGCCCTCCGGCTGCTGCGCGGCGAGTCCACCCTCACCGTGGAGGTCCGCGACGGCGCGGCCACCGCTCCGCACCTGCGGCACGCGAAGGCCGGCGACGAGGGCGGCCGCGGCCTGCACATCTGCGCGACGCTGGCGGACGCGTGGGGCGTGCGGTACGAGGAGAAGGGCAAGACGGTGTGGGCGGAGATCGCGCTGGACGGGGCCGGGGCCGCCTGAACGGCCCCGGACCGGCTCAGCCGATCCCGTACGACCGCGGGACGAGCGGCTCGACGGCCCGTGGGGCCGGGACGAGCCCGAAACCGTGGGTGGCGGCGACGGCGCGGATGTGGTCGACGGAGAGCGATCCCTGCCGTTCCAGGACGAGCGCGGGCAGGCCGGAGCGGGTGTGTCCGGCGGTGCGGTGGAAGGCCAGGATGCTGACGGACGTCGGCCGGTGGAAGGGATGGCGCCGGCGGGCGGCCTCCTCGTCGGCGTGGGCCAGGATCCGGACGCCGGGCTCGGCGCCGAACTCCTCGGCGAGACCCTCGGCCCGCCAGTGCGGGGGCTCGTGGTCGCGCCCGGTGAGATGGCGGGAGCGGTTGACGGAGGTGACGGCGAGGAAGTCGCCGCCGGTGAGGGCGAGCGCGGCGCCGAGGAAGGCGTGCGAGGGGCAGCGGGTGCCCGGCACGACGACCTGGACGGTGGGGCCGCCCTCTGCCGGGGCGACGAGCGCCTCCGGCACCCGGCCCGCCGCCGGTCCGCGCAGCCCGATGGGCCCGAGGCCGAGCAGCTCGTCCATCAACGACCTGACCTGCTGCCAGGGCACCCCGTCCGGGAGCCGCGTCCAGTCGAACGCGGCCGGCACCCGCTCGGGCAGCGTCGTCGCGCTCGCGGTCTGTCCGGCCGGGCGCCCCTTCATCCGGTTGACCCGCTCCACGGCCTCCCGCTCGGGACGGAAGCTGAGCGCGTAGAAGTTCCCGAACCCATGCGCCACGGCCTGCCCGCCCACGAGCGCGTCGGCCGCGTCCCGTACGTCCTGCGGGTCGTCGAGCACCAGGGTCTTCACCGCCGTGGCCTGCTGAACGCTCACGGAAACCACCTCCGCGTCTTCGCCATGTGATCGTTTTACGCGTGCAACGACCCAACACCCCCACGGTCACCCAAACCGCCCCATCGGCCCACGCGCCCGGCTACCCGCTACGATCCCGGCTTCGGCCCGGGCGGTACGGCTCGGGGGGGTTCCGGCGGCCTGTGGCGCGCCGGTCGTCGAGGGGATGGGCTGTGAAGGGTGTGTGGGGTGTGTTCCACGACCTCGTGGCGTTCGTGGTGGAGTTGGTGGCGCTCGGGGTGCTCGCGTGGTGGGGCTGGCGCGCGGCGGATCCGGTGGTGCTGCGGGTGGTGCTGGCCGTGGCGGTGCCGGGGACGGCGGCGGTGGTGTGGGGGTTGTTCGCCGCGCCGAAGGCGCGGTTCCGGGTGCCGGTGGCGGGGGTTCTGGCGGTGAAGGCGCTGGTGTTCGGGGCGGCGACCGTGGCCTTGGTGGGGTTGGGGCACGGTACGGCGGCGGTGGTGTTCGGTGTCGTCGCGGCGGTGAACACGGTCCTGGTGACGGTGAGCAGGACGGGCGGCGCGCGCCGGGACGTCGCCTAGGGACGGGCGGGCGGCGCGCGCCGGAACGTCTCCTGGGACGGGCGCGCGCCGCCGGACGGGGGGTCAGACCACCGCGCCCGTGGGGTTGGCCGCGCGGGGCTTCGCGGGGCGGGTGGGGGCCGGGGCCCGGGACTCCAGGGTGACCGTCAGGGGGAGGGCGGTGAAGACGGTCGAGGCCATGCCGAGGACCACGCCGGCCAGGAGCGCCACGGAGAAGTCCGTGAGGGTGTCGCCGCCGAGGACGGCCAGCGCGGCGAGGACGAAGAGGGCGCCCATGCCGGTGTTGACCGTGCGCGGGAGCGTCTGGGCCACCGCGCGGTCGGCGAGGTCCGCGAGCGGGAGGCGGGCGCCCGTGCGGCGGAGTTCCCTGAGGCGGTCGAGGACGACGACCGAGTCGTTGACCGAGTAGCCGACGACGGTCAGCAGCGCGGCCAGGAAGACGCTGTCCACCGGCTTGCCGAGCCAGGCGAAGAGGCCGACGACGAGCAACACGTCCTGGACCATCGCGGCGACGGCCGCCGCCGCGTACGTCCAGCGGAAGCGGACGGAGAGGTAGGCGAGCTGGGCGGCGACGGCGAGGCCGAGCGCGAGCAGCGCGTGGGTGCGGAGTTCGCCGCCGAGGCTCGGGCCGACCAGGTCGTCGCGCTCGACCGTGACGGGGCCGACGGCTTCCGTGAGGGCCTCGGTGACGCGGCTCTGGGCCGAGTCGTCGGTCTCCCCCACGCGGACGGTGACGTCCCGGCCCCCGTCGCCGGTGGTCTGGACGACGGCGTCGGGGAAGCCGGCGGCGGCGACCGCGGCGCGGGCCGTGTCGGCGTCCACCGGGCGCGTGGCCGCGTACTGGACGTCCCGGCCGCCCGTGAACTCCACGCCCAGCTGCACGCCGCGCACGCCGATCCCCGCGAGGGCGACGAGGAGCAGCGCGGTGCTGACGGTGAACCAGCGGCGCCGGTGGACCATCAGGCGCGGTGCCCGCCGGGCCAGCCGGGTGCGCAGCCGGCCGAGGCCCGCCATGCCGGTGAGCGCGGGCCTGCGGCGTACGGCGGGCAGGGCGAGGGCCGCGTCGGCGAGCAGCCGGGTGATCACCATGGCGGTGACCATCGAGGCGAGGACGCCGATGGCGAGGGTCACGCCGAAGCCCTTCACCGGCCCGGTGGCGAAGACGAAGAGGAGGCCGGCGGCGAGCAGCGTGGTGACGTTGGAGTCGGCGACGGCGCTCCAGGCCTTGCCGAAGGCGGCCGCGAGCGGGCGGCGCGGGTCGTGGACGGCGGCGGAGCGGCCGAGCGCCGCGTACTCCTCCCGGGCCCGTTCGAAGACGAGGACGTTGGCGTCGACGGCGATGCCGACCGCGAGGACGAAGCCGGCGAGGCCGGGGAGGGTGAGGGTGGCGCCGAGGGCGACGACGGCCGCGTACGAGATCAGCCCGTAGAGGAGCAGGGCGACCGTGGCGAGGAGGCCGAGCAGCCGGTAGACGGCGATGACGAAGACGCCCGTGCAGGCGAGGCCGATGACGGCGGCGAGCGCGCTGGCGCGGATGGCCTCGGCGCCGAGGGTCGGGCCGACGGTGCTCTGTTCGACGGTGGTGACGGGCAGGGGCAGTGCGCCGCCCTCGACGAGCGCGGCGAGGTCGCGGGCCTCCTCCGCGGAGAAGCCGCCGGTGATCTGGGTGGAGCCGCCGGCGATGCCGGCGCCGCAGGTCACCCCGGTCTGGACGGCGGGGGCCGAGACGATCCGGTCGTCGAGGACGATCGCGACCCGGCGGGCCGGGTCGCCGGCCGGTGCGCAGGCGGCCTCTCCGGTGAGGCGGGCCCAGTCGGCGGCGGCGCCGTCGCGGAAGGCGAGGTCGACGGTCCAGCCGCGGCCGCCGGTGGTGTCGAGGACGGCGTCGGCGCTCTTCACTCCGTCGCCGGTGAGGGCGGGCGCGGCGAGCGTGAGGAGGCCTCCGCCATCGGGGTCGGGGAGGGTCCGGGTGCCGTCGGCGGCGGGGCGTCCGTCCGGTGCGGCGGCGGTGCCGGTGACGGCGTGGACGGTGAGCTGGGCGGTGCGGCCGATGACCTCGGCGGCCTCGCGCGGGTCGCGCAGGCCGGGGAGTTCGACGACGATCCGGTTCTCGCCGGCGCGGGCCAGCGACGGCTCGGCGACGCCGAGGCCGTCGACCCGCTTGCGGAGCACTTCGAGGGCGCGGTCGGTGGCCTCCGCGTCGGCGCGGAGCTCCGGGGTGTCCTGGGTCTCCAGGACGATCCGGGTGCCGCCCCGGAGGTCGAGTCCGAGGCGGGGCTGGGTGGTGAGGGCGGTCCAGAGGGCGAGTGCGACGACGGCGAGCGCGAGGAGCGCGCGCCGGAGCACGGCGGACGTGGGCATGGGTCCTCCACGGGCGGTGCACGGCCGGACGCGAGGGGCGGCGGGTCCGTGCGGGCATGACGGGGGTACGCGCGCGTGGCGGGGTCTCGGACATGCCGAGGGCCCGGACGGCGGCGCGGTCGGGACGGCGTCAGCTGTGCCGGGTGGAGGGTGGGCCGCGAGGGGCCGCGAGGTGGTGCGGGAGCCCGGGCGGCGCGCGCTCCCGGCGCGGGTCCCCGGCGACGCGCCCGCGCACGGGCGCCTCGGTCCCGTCCCGGACGACCGGGGGCGCGACGGGCGGCGCGTGGAAGCGTACGGACTGCTCGACGACGGCGGGCAGTTCCGCCGTCTCGGCGGCGGACACGTGGGTGTCGGGCGCGGTCGGCGCGGGGGCGACCTCCGCGACGGCGACCGTCGGGACGCCGGTGCCGATGTCGGCGCTCGCGGGCGCCACGAGGAACGCGCAGAGCGCGCAGAGCAGCGCCGGGAGGAGCCGGGCGAGGGCACGGGCCGAGGCCGGCGTCGTGGTGCGTCGCACCGCCCACCCCCGTCCTCCGTCGTGACCACCCGTCGTGACCACCCGTCGGGCCAGCCTAGACGGGCGGCCGCAGGGACGGGACACCCGGTGGGCGGGGCGGCGGGATGAGTACGCGGGTGAGTACGGGCGCGCATGCCGGAGGGGGTGGCTCCGGCTGACGATGGGCCCGTCGCCGTACCGGTTCCGAAGGTGGAGGGCCCCGCCCGTGCTCAGTCGTCTCGCCGCACGTCTCGTCCCGTTCTTCGGACGGTTGACCGTGACCGCGGATCCCGGTGCCCGGATCGAGCCGGGCAGCATCATCGTCGTCAACCACACGTCGCTGGCCGATCCGGCGCTGGTGCTGGCCGCGCTGCGCCGGCGGCTGGGCGCCGAGCCGGTGCTGCTCGCGGCGGCCGGGCTGTGGCGGGTGCCGGGGCTCGGGCGGGCGCTGTCGCGGGACGGGTACGTGCCGGTGCACCGCAACACCTCGCACGCCTCGGCGGCGCTCGACCGGGCGGCGGTGGCGCTCGCCTCGGGGCGGCCGGTGATGCTCTACGCGGAGGGGCGGATCCCGCCGCGCAGGGAGGCGTCGGAGGCGCCGCCGGAGGAGTTCCGTACCGGCCTGGCGCGGCTCGCGGGGGCGACGGGCGCGCCGGTGGTGCCGGTCGGTCAGGCGGGGGCGCGGCGGATCACCTCGGGCGGGACGGTCAAGCAGATCGCGGGGGTGCTGACGGCACCGCTGCGGCGCCCGTGCCTGCACGTGCACATCGGGTCGCCGCTGCGGCTGCCGCAGGACGTGCCGACCGCGACGGCGCTGGCCCACGGGGCCGTCACGGAAGCGTGGCGGACCGCGGCGCTGGCGCTGGGCGAGCCGGCGGCGGGGGCGGAGCCGGTCAGCCGGCCGCGAGGCCGAGGTCGCCGCCGGGCGGGGGCGTGAGGTAGCGGGCGACGTCGGCTTCGGTGACCCCGGCGAGGGCCGCCGGGTCCCAGCGCGGGTTCCGGTCCTTGTCGACGACCTGGGCGCGGATGCCCTCGACGAGGTCGTGGCTGGTGAGGGCGGCGCAGGAGGCGCGGTACTCCAGGTCCAGGACGGCTTCGAGGCTGTCGAGGGCGCGGGCGGCGCGCAGCACCGTGAGGGTGGCCTTGAGGGCGGTCGGGGACTTGGCGAGGAGGGTGTCGGCGGTCTCCTTGGCGGCGGGCACTCCGGAGTCGAGGAGGCGTTCGACGATCTCCTCGACGGTGGCGGCCGAGTAGCAGGCGTCGATCCACTCCCGCTGCTCGGCGAGGACGCCGGGGGCGGGCGGGGTGGTGTGCCGGGCGAGGGCCTCGTCGACGGGGAGGCGGGGGAGGTCGGCGGCGAGGGCGTCGAGCGCGGCGGCGGGGACGTGGTGGTCGGCGAGGCCGGTGAGGAGGGCGTCGGCGGCGCCGATCTGGGCGCCGGTGAGGGCGAGGTGGGTGCCGAGCTCGCCGGGTGCGCGGCCGAGGAGCCAGGTGCCGCCGACGTCGGGGACGAAGCCGATGCCGGTCTCGGGCATGGCGATCCGGGAGCGTTCGGTGACGACGCGGACGGAGCCGTGGGCGGAGACGCCGACGCCGCCGCCCATGACGATGCCGTCCATGAGGGCGACGTACGGCTTGGGGTAGCGGGCGATGCGGGCGTTGAGGCGGTACTCGTCGCGCCAGAAGGCGGCGGAGGCGGTGCCGCCGGCGCGGGCGTCGTCGTGGATGGCGCGGATGTCGCCGCCGGCGCACAGGCCCCGCTCCCCCGCGCCGCGCAGGACGACGGTGGTGACGGCCGGGTCGTCCGCCCAGTCGGCGAGGGCGGCGTCGAGGGCGCGGACCATGGGGTGGGTGAGGGCGTTGATGGCCCGGGGCCGGTCGAGGGTGAGGAACCCGGCCCTGCCCTCGGTGCGGCGCAGGACGTCGGGTCCCGGGGCGGCGGGGGCGGCTGCGGGGTTCTCGGCGGGCACGACGTTCACTCGGTCCTTCCCTGGCACGGCTCTGTGTCGCCGCCCACGCTACCCGGCGGGGCGCCGCGTCCCGGGAGCGGTCCCGCCCGGTCGGCCGCCGAAGAGGACGGAACCGAGGCCTCGGCGGCGTCGATCGCCGCGAGGGTCGGGGGTGCGGTCCAGCCGGTGACTCCGGCGAAGCGGACGTCGGTCACGCCGGTCGCCGGAGGAGCCGCGTCGCCGGATCCGGGGCCGACGGGCGGGGGGAGCGGTACCGGCCTAGCGTGGATCGGGGGAGGGTCCTAAGGAGGGATCGCGGTATGGGCAGCGCCGCCGACAAGGCCCGGGGAAAGATCAAGGAGATCGCCGGAAAGCTCACCGGCGACGAGCGGCTGGAGGCCGAGGGAAGGACGGACCAGGCGAAGGCGAAGGCGCGCGAGGCCGTGAGGAGCCTTCGCGAACGCGCCCGTGGTGTCAGGGACTCGCTCAAGCGCGACCACTCCTGACGGCCGACGCCGCGCCGAGGCGTTCGGGCACGGAAGCGGATGCGGATGCGGATGCGGAGACAGGTACGGCGAGGAGTGGTGCCCCGATGGCGCTCGACCTGTTGTTGATCGGGCTGGCGATCACCTTGTTCCCGCTGCCGGTCATGGCCTTCGTCCTGGTGCTGGCCTCGCCGCGCGGGGTGCGCAAGGGGCTGGTGTTCATCCTGGCCTGGGTGGCGTGTCTGGTACTGGTGATCACGCTGGTCCTCCTCCTCACGGGAGGCACGCCGCCGGCGCCCCGCTCGCCGCCGTCCGCGACGGCGCTCTGGATCTCGCTGCTCATCGGCGCGGGCCTGGTCGGCTACGGCGTGCGCCGATGGCGCCGGGTACGGAGCGGCGCGATCGCGCCGAAAGCGGCCGAGGAGTCGCCCGCGTCCGCGCACAAGGGCGCCTCGCTCTGGTCCGCCGCCGCCCTCGCCGTACTCCTCCAACCGTGGGGGATGGTCGGCGCCGCGGCCGCCACCGTCGTCCAGGCCGATCTCTCGGAGGCCGGGTCCGTCGTGGCCCTGGCGGCCTTCTGCCTCGTGGCCACGTCCAGCCTGCTGGCCATGGAGCTGTCGATGGTCTTCGCGCCCGAGCGGTCCGGGAACGCCCTGATGGAGCTGCACCGTTGGCTGCGGCGCCACAAGGAGCCCGCCATCATCGGCCTCTGTCTGCTGCTGGGGCTGTGGTTGGTCAGCCGCAGCCTCTACCAGCTGGCCTAGTGACGGGCTCCCCGCGGTGCTCCCGGGAAGGGGTCAGCGTGCGGCGGTCTCGTCGGGCTTCACGACGCACAGGGCCCAGATGACGAAGCCGGACATGGCGATCATCAGGATCGACCAGGCCGGGTAGTAGGGGAGGGACAGGAAGTTGGCGACGATGACGAGGGCGGCGATGGCCACGCCGACCACCCGCGCCCACATCGACACCTTGTACAGGCCGAAGCTCACGACGATCGCGACGGCTCCGAGGACGAGGTGGATCCATCCCCATCCGGTCAGGTCGAACTGGAAGACGTAGTTGGGCGTCGTGAGGAACACGTCGTCCTCGGCGATCGCCATGATGCCCCGGAAGACGCCGACGAGGCCGACGATCCCGAGCATGACGGCGGCGAAGACGGTCAGTCCCCCCGCCCACAGCTGGCTCGCACCGTGCGTCCGGTGCGGGGTGTGCGTGGCGGCCATGGTGGACCTCGCTCTCGCTCCGCCGGGTACGGACCCGCCGGACCCGCGCTTCCTTCCATGGTCGGCCCGGGAGCCGTACGGCGCGCGGCGGTCCGCGGTCCTATCCGGCCGGGCCCTCGCGGTGGTGGAACAGACGGCGGCGGCGGGGGCCCGCCGGCACCTCCGCCGACTCCTTGAGGCCGGGATCGGCGGCGGAGGCGCGGCGGAACCAGGCTCCGTACGCGCCCGCGAGGGCGGCGGCGGTGGCGCCGTGGAGGAGGACGCTGAGGGCGACCGTGACGGCGACGACCCGGCCCAGCAGTTCGGTGCCCGCGACGTGCTCCTCCGCGACCAGGAGGCCGAGGACGACCGAGGCGAGGCCGCGGGGGCCGAACCAGCCGATGTAGAGGACGGTCGGGAGCCGCAGGCCGCTGCCGAGCAGGGAGAGGGCGACGGGGACCATCCTGACCACGGTCAGGCTGAGCAGGGCGTAGAGGACGATCGGCCAGGTCAGGTGCTGGAGGGCGGGACCGAGCAGCACGGCGCCGAACAGGAGCAGGGCGATCGAGGCGAGGAGACCGCCGAGGTCCTCGGCGAGGTCCGCGGTCGTGTCCCGGTCTCCGTCCGTCCCGGGACCCCGGTCACGGCCCGGAGCGGCGGCCGGCAGAGGGCCCGCGGGGATGTTCCGCAGGGCGTGGCCGAAGGCGAAGCCGGCGACCCAGGCGGCGATGAAGCCGCTGCCGTCGACGACGACGGCCAGCTCGTAGGAGCCGGCGGCGACGGCGAGGACGTAGACGTGGCGCCACTCCCGGGTGATCCAGCCGCGGGCCCGGGCCGCCTGGAGCAGCCGGCCGGCGACGCCGCCGACGAGCAGGCCGAGGACGGTGCTGAGGAGCAGGGAGCGCCAGAAGGTGCCCGCCACGCCCTCGGCGGCGTACGAGGTGCCGGGGACGGCGGCGAGGCAGACCACGAAGAAGGGCAGGACCATGCCGTCGTTGAGGCCGCTCTCGACGTTCAGGCCCTGGCGGACCAGGGGCGGGACGCGCAGGTCGGAGAGGGCGGACTTGCCGAGTGCGGCGTCGGTGGGGGCCAGGATCACGCCGACCAGGGCGAGTTCCCAGACGGTGAGTCCGGGCAGCAGCGGCCAGGCCAGCAGCCAGCCGGCCGCGATGCTCAGCAGGAGGCCGATCCCGAGCAGCCGCCGGGGCAGGAAGCCGCCGCGGGTGAGGTCACGGCGGCGGACGGCCATGGCGTCGGTGAAGAGCACCAGGGTCAGGGCCGCTTCCAGCAGGGCCGTGATCGGTCCGGCCTCGTCGGTGTCGACGACGCCGAGGACGGCGGGGCCGAGGAGCACCCCGCAGCCGGTGAAGACGATCGCGGACGAGACGGGCGTGGACGCCAGGCGCCGCGAGCCGAGGGCGTAGGCGGCGGCCACACCGGCCACGGCCAGGACCGTCCACGCGCCACCGCTCATGGAACCGCCTCCCTCGCCCGCCCCGGCGTCGGCGGGGAGGCGGGCGGAACCGGGGAATGGGGCGGGAAGGACTCACCCGCTTCTCGCGGATCCTGATTGCACGGTGCGCGGCCTCGGGGACCGCTACTCCGTGTCCTCGCACGGAGTCCTTCCCGTCACCTCCATGGAACCACCCCGTGGCGCCGCCCGCAGGTCCGGCGGCGCCCGGTGGTTCAGGCCGGGAGGAGGTCCTGGAGGACCCGGCCCCGGCGGGGGGCGTTCAGGCGCAGCTCGATGATGTCCCGGACGGTGGGCCACTCCTCGTCGAGGATCGAGTAGAAGGCCGTGTCCCGGACGGCGCCGTCGAGGCCGCGCGAGTGCGCCCGGCGGGTGCCCTCGCAGGTGGCGCCGAGGCGTTCGATGGCGACGCGCGAGCGGGTGTTGCGGGCGTCGGCACGGAGGGTGATCCGGCGGACGCCCCAGGTTTCGAAGGCATGGCGGAGCATGAGCAGCTTCGCCTCGGTGTTGATGCCGGTGCCCCGGGCGTCGCCCGAGATCCACGTGTTCCCGATCTCGGCGGCGTCGGGGACCGCGGTGAGCGGATCCCCGTGGGGGTGGCCGGGCGTCGGGGGCCAGACGAGCGGCCCCCGCCAGTAGTCGAGTTCGAGGAAGCGGGTGGAGCCGATCACCCGGTCGTCGGCGGTACTGACCAGGGCGAAGGGCAGACAGCGCCCGGCGGCCTGTTCGGCCAGGGCGCGGGCGATGTAGTCGAGAGCGGATTCCAGGCCGTTCGGCACGGGAGTGAAGGCATAGGCCGATCGGTCCGCCTCGCCGGCCCGCGCAAGGGCTTCGGCGTGCCGCATCGCCAGCGGCTCCAGGCGCACGGAGCGCCCGGTCAGGAGAACAGGTACTGGCACGGAACCTCGGGTCTTTCACGGGCAGGGGTCACTTCCGTCACGACGCTGTGCGCCGGAAGTGAAGGGGGGAATCTCGCCGGGTGCCGATTACGTCGAAAGACGTCGGATGAGCAGGCAAAACGGTTCGTCACCAGGTGCGAGGAGGAACAGTATGCAGCCACAACAGCCCTGAGAACAGAACCTCGGGAGAACCCGGATCCACACGGGGGTGAACCCTGCCGGAGAGGCCGATCCGTCGGTCTCAGGGGGCGGACATGGACGCCCGCCCCTCGGACGGCCTCAGCGCTCAGACGCAGGTGGGATGGCCCCAGCCCTCGGTGTTCTTGGCGATGCTCTCCCCCTTGTCATAGGCACGCCCACAGCGGCAGCGGCCCGCAAACTTGGCCTTCAGGGTGCCGCCGGACGGGCGACTCCGGCGGGCACCGGACCCGGTGGATCCGCCCGGCGCGGAGGAGCGTGCCCGGGGCGTGCGGGGCGCGCCGACCCGGGCGGTCGCGGGCTCGGGATCGGGAAGGGCGGAGCCGGCGTCCGAGCCGAGGGGCTCCTGGGTCCGGGCGCTGTGGCTGGCGGCCCGGTCGGCGGCGTCGTTGAGGGGGTCGCCGCCGGTCCGGTGCGCGGGGGTGTAGACGAAGTCGACGTCCCGGCCGGTGAGCAGGGCGTCGATCCGCACGACGAGGTCCTTGTTGGCGACCGGGGTCCCGGCGGCCGTCTTCCAGCCCTTGCGGCGCCAGCCGGGCAGCCAGGTCGTGACGGCCTTCATGGCGTACTGCGAGTCCATCCGGATCTCCGCGGGCGCCACGGGATCCAGGGTCTCCAGAAGCCGTTCCAGGGCAGTGAGTTCGGCCACGTTGTTGGTGGCGCGGCCGAGCGGCCCCGCCTCCCAGCGTTCCACGGTGCCGTCCGCCCGGCCGATGACCCAGGCCCAGGCGGCGGGGCCGGGATTTCCCTTGGACGCGCCGTCACACGCGGCGATGATCTTCTCCAGCATCCTTCGATCCTGACACGGGAGCGTGTGTGCTCCGGGCCGCCGGCGGGTCTCCCGGGGGGTCCCCTGGCCGGGTGGCGGCTTGCTCCCCGCGCCACGGGGTGTCGGTGCTTCCCCGTAGACTCGCCGTCTGCCCGGCGGTGCTCGGCACCGACCCAGCCGACAGGAAGCGACGGACTCCATGAACCACGCGGACGGCACCGCACCGATCTACGCCCAGCTCATACGGGAGCGAGGGGACGTTCCCGGTGACGTGCGCCAGACCGCGGAGGAGGTGCTGCGGGACCTGAGCCGTTACATCAAGCTTCCCGCGCCCACGCCGCAGCAGCCGCCGATGGGCGTCGGAGCGCCGGCGGGCCTCCAGGGGATGCCGGGCATGCAGGGCCAGCCGGGCATGCAGGGTCAGCCGCCGATGGGCGGGCCCGGGATGCAGGGTCAGCCGGGGATGCAGGGTCAGCAGGGCATGCCCGGTCAGCAGGGGATGCCCGGTCAGCCGCCGATGGGCCGGCCCGGGATGCAGGGTCAGCCGCCGATGGGCCAGCCGGGCATGCAGGGCCGGCCGCCGATGGGCCAGCCGGGGATGCAGGGTCAGCAGGGCATGCAGGGGCTGCCGGTGCCGGGTCTTCCCGCGCTTCCCGGTCAGCCGATGCCCGGCCAGCCCGGGATGGCGGGCCCCGCGGCTCTGCCCGGCCCGGCGGGCCTCCAGGGTCCCGGTCCGGTCCCCGGCCAGGGCGGTCCGGCCGGTCACGCCGGCGTCGTCGCGATGCGCTCTCTGCCGCAGGGCTGAGCCGGCTTCCCGCGGAGAGGGGGAGTCGTGACGAGCCGCTGCCGCGGGGCGGCGCGCGAGCGGGTCGGGCACCGAGGTGACGGACACGCCGACCGCGACGACCGCTCGGGCGCGGCCGTCGCGATCGGCTCCCGCCTCCGGGAGCGCGGCCTCGCCGGGGACGGCCGCCGGCCGGCCGGGAGCCCGGGAACCGGAGACGGCGCGTGACCTCCGGCCCGTACGCGTACGTCGACGTCCACGTCGACGTGGAGGATCCGGAGACGGCCGTCGACCGTCTCCGGACCGTCCTGGGCATCGAGGTCCCCGTCACGGTCCGGCACGATCTGGTCCTCGGTCCGCTCTGGGTGACGGGCACCCCCAACGACTACCGGACGTGGGCGCGCGCCGACGCGCACGACGCCCTCCGGTGGCCGACCGTGCTGGAGGCCGAGGTCTCGCCCGGCACGGCGCCCGCCGAGGTGGTCGAGGCGGTGGCCACCCTGCTGAGGACCCTGTGGAGCCTGGGGTACAAGGCCGTCGCCGCGTGCGACTTCGAGGACGAACTGCCCGATGCCGGGGGCAGGTCCCGCTGCCCCTGACCGGCCGCCCCGGTACGCCGGGTCATCCGATCGGTGGACCCCCGGGTCCACCGGAGGGGTCGGGGGGTGTGGACGGGCGGGCGAGGGGGCCGCGGGCCCGGCGGCCGGAGGATCGGGGTACGGGAGGGGCCGGTTTCGCGCGGTGTCCTCCTCCTGTCCCGTACCGAGGAGTCCGAGATGACGAAGATCCGCCGCACGTCCCGTACCGCTCGCGTCCTGCTGCCCGCGGCCGTCGCCGGGGTCCTGCTCTCGGGATGCGCGCAGGCCGACGAGGCTCCCGCCGCCGCTCCGAGCCGGTCGGCGAGCTCGGCTCCCGCCCCCGCCGTCACCGTCACTCCCCCGCCCGCCTCCGGTGCCGCGAAGCCCGGCGCGCGGCCGGCGGCCGGGACCCTGCTCGTCGGCGACTTCGGCTCGGACACGGTGACCTTCGTCGATCCCGCGCGCGGGGCGACCGGCTCCGTGAAGGTGGGCACCGCGCCGTACGGGCTCGCCCTCGGGAAGGACGGGCGGGCCTGGGTCGCCACGGCCGAGGGCGTCGCCGTCGTCGACACCGCCACCCGGGAGCGGCTGGCCCTCGTCCCGTACCGGACGGACACCGGACCGGTGACCACCGGCGAGTACCGGGGCGGCGGGATGGGCATCGCGCTCTCGCCCGACGGGAAGCGGGTGTACGTGGGCGTGAACGTGCCCGGCGGGAACGGCACCCTGGAGGTGATCGACACCGCCGCGGTGAAGGTCGTGGACGTGGTCGACGTGGGGCGCCGCCCCTTCGACGTGGACGTGAGCCGGGACGGGTCCGCCGTGTACGCGACGAACCACGACTCCTTCGACGTGACCGTGGTCGACGCGGACTCCCTCGACACCCGGCGCGTCGAGGTCGCCCCGTACGGCACCGAGGGCGGGCTCGGCTCCTGGCTGAAGCCGCACTACACCGCCGTACGGCCCTCGGACGGGAAGCTGCTGCTGCCCTTCGAGGGCGAGCGGCTCGCGGTCGTGGACCCGGCGACCGGGCGGGTCGAGATCGAGGAGATGACCGCCGACACCCACCAGCACGGGGCGACCGTGACGGCGGACGGGACGCTCTTCGCCGTCGGGACCGGCCCCATCGACCCGAGCGAGGACCGGGGGCCGTCGCTGACCGTCCGGTCGCCCGAGGGCGTGGAACGGGTCTACCCGCTCGACGGGCCGCACGAGGACGTGGCCGTCTCGGAGGACGGCCGGACCGCGTATGTGACCGGTGGCTTCACGCGGGACGGGTACTGGGACGGGATCAGCGTCGTCGACCTCGGCTCGGGCGAGGTGCAGCGCCTCGCGGCGGGCGCGCGGCCGCTGGGCGTCGTCGTCTTCTAGAGCGCGCGGCCTCCGTTCCAGGGCCCGTCCGCTCTTCCCGATCTTCCCGAGCCCGTCCGCTCTTCCCGAGCCCGTCCGCTCTTCCCGTCCTCCAAGGCCCGTCCGCTTCCGCTTCTAGGTCCTGTCCGCCGTGACCAGCCATGCCGTGCTGAGCAGCCTGACGGTGCCGTCGGGCTGCTCGTGCGGGCGCAGGTGGTCGGTGAGGGCGGCGCGGGCACGGGCCCGCTCGGGCTCGTCGGCGCGCTCCATGAGGTGCCGGCCGGGGCCGGTGGCCAGGAGGAAGTCCGCCGCGTCCGCGGCGTCCCGGCCCCAGGTGCCGTACACCCGCGTCTCGTCGAGCCTGATCTCCGTGAGCCCGGCTGCCGCGAGGACGGCGCGGACGTGGTCCGGCTCGGCGAGGGAGAACATCCCGGGCCGGCCGGGGTGGGCGAAGTCGCCGACGGGCAGGATGCCGCGCAGGGCGGTGAGGGCGGTCACCCAGCCGTTGAGCTCCGGGTCGGAGGGGCAGACGAGGGCGAGCCGGCCGCCGGGGCGCAGGGCGCGGGCGATGTTGCCGAAGGCCGCCTCGGGGTCGGCGAAGAACATGGCGCCGAAGCGGCTGACCGCCGCGTCGAAGGCCCCCTCGTCTAGGGGGTGGGTCTGGGCGTCGCCGCGCGTGAAGGAGACGTTGCGGACGCGGTCGGCGGCCGCCCTGGCGCGGGCCTCGGCGAGCATGGGACCGGAGAGGTCGAGGCCGAGGGCGTGTCCGTGCGGGGCGCGGAGGGCGGCGAGCCGGGTGGTCCGGCCGGCGCCGCAGCCGATGTCGAGGGTGCGGTGGTGGTCTCCGACGCGGGCGGCGTCGAGCAGCGGCTCGTTGAAGCCGTCGTTGACGGCGTTCCAGCGGTCCTGGTGGCGGGCCCAGTGGGCGCCCTCCGGGCCGTTCCAGGCCTGGTCCTGTGCGGTGTTGGCGATGACGTTCACTGCTGCCTCCGTGGATGACGCCCGAGAATGGGCGAGCGCCCATTCCCGTACGGCCACAGTATGGGCACGCGCCCATTCCGGCAATCCCGTCTACGATCCAAGGGATCCCGGCAGCCGGAGGCCGGGGAGGCACGGGCGAAGTGCGACGGAGAGGACGACGGGTTCATGTCACCGCGTGGAGTGGCCACGCCGGATGTGCGCGAACGGCTGTTCGCGGCGGCCGAGCGGGTCGTGGAGAGGGACGGTCCGGGGGCGCTCACCAGCCGGTCCGTGACCACCGAGGCGGGCTGCGCCAAGGGGCTGCTGCACGCGCACTTCGAGGGCTTCGACGAGTTCGTCGCCGAGCTGTGCCTCGACCGTTTCGCCCGTACGGCGGTGCGGGCGCGGGCCCTGGCCGGGCTCGTCGGCCAGGGCACGGTGGCCGGGAACCTCGACACCGTCGTCCAGGCCCTCTTCGACTCCGGCGGCCCCGCGGTCTCCGGCCTCGCCATGGCCCGGCCCGCCGCCGCGCTCCGCGTCCGCGAGGCCCTGGCGGGCGGCGCCGCGGGCTTCGCCGCCGTGGAGGAGGCCGTCGCCTCCTACCTGGAGGCCGAACGCGGCCTCGGCCGCACCCCGGCCGCCCTGGACCCCGCCACCGCGGCCCTCGCCCTGGTCGGCACCAGCCACCACCTCCTGATGACCACCTGGCCCGGCTCCCCCGATCCCCGCCCGGCGGTCCGGCGCCTGGTGACCGCGCTGGTCGCGCCCGGAGCCGCGGAATGAGCTCCTCGCCCGCGCGGGCGGCCGGACGGACCGGTGTCGAGCACCTCGACGTGCTCGTCGTGGGGGCCGGGATCTCCGGCATCGGCGTGGCCTGTCACCTGCGCCGGGAACTGCCGGGGAAGAGCTTCGCCGTGCTGGAGGCCCGCGCCTCGCTCGGGGGCACCTGGGACCTCTTCCGCTACCCCGGGATCCGGTCCGACTCGGATCTGCACACCTTCGGCTACGCCTTCAAGCCCTGGCGGGACGAACAGGCCATCGCCGACGGGTCCCGGATCCGGGACTACCTGCGCGAGACGGCGACCGAGAACGGTCTCGACGGGGCCATCCGCTACCACCACGGCGTGCGCGCCGCGTCATGGTCGACCGAGCGGGCGCGCTGGACCGTCGAGGTGGAGCACGCCGACACGGGCGAATCGTCCACGCTGACCTGCGACTGGCTGTTCGCCGCCGGCGGCTACTACCGCTACGACGAGGGCCACACTCCCGAGTTCGAGGGCCGGGAGCGCTTCCGCGGCACGATCGCGCACCCGCAGCACTGGCCGGACGACCTCGACCACGCGGGGAAGCGGGTCGTGGTGATCGGCAGCGGCGCGACCGCCGTCACGCTGGTGCCGGCGATGGCCGGCACCGCCGCGCACGTGACGATGGTGCAGCGGACGCCGACGTACGTCCTGCCGGTGTCCCGGAACGACGCGCTCGCCGGCGCCCTCC
Organism: Streptomyces sp. NPDC056503; assembly: GCF_042794995.1. NCBI lineage: Bacteria > Bacillati > Actinomycetota > Actinomycetes > Kitasatosporales > Streptomycetaceae > Streptomyces > Streptomyces sp. NPDC056503. The sequence goes on along the minus strand of NZ_JBHTST010000029.1, from coordinate 18,984 downwards.
GCCGCGCGCTCGGCGAACGACGCGCCCATGCGCTGATCCGGCGGAAGAACGTCTTCCTGCAGAGCGCGTTCTTCCGCTTCTGCCGGCGGTACCCGAAGGCGGCACGCCGGCTGATCCGCCGGCTCAACGCCCGTCGGCTGCCGCCCGGTTATCCGGTCGACGAACACTTCAACCCGCCGTACGAGCCGTGGGACCAGCGTCTGTGCACCGTGCCCGACGGGGACCTGTTCCGGGCGATCCGGGAGGGCGGGGCGACGGTGGTGACCGACCGGATCACGGCCTTCACCGAGACCGGCGTGGCGCTGGCCTCCGGGCGTCACGTCGAGGCGGACGTCATCGTGACCGCCACCGGTCTGAACGTCCGGGTCCTGGGCGGCATCGCGCTCACCGTCGACGGTGCCCCGGTGCGCCTCGCCGACACGGTCGTCTTCAAGGGGCTGATGCTGTCCGGGGTGCCGAACCTCGCCCTCGCGATCGGCTACACCCACGCCTCCTGGACGCTGAAGATCGACCTGATCGGCGCGCACTTCTGCCGGCTGCTCCGGCACATGGACGCCCACGGCCTGGGCGTCTGCCGCCCCGAGGTGGCCGACCCCGCCATGCCGACCCGGCCGCTCCTCGACCTCGGCTCGGGATACGTCCGGCGCGCGGTCGACGAGCTGCCGCGCCAGGGCGACCGCGGGCCGTGGCTGACCTCGGCGCACTACCGCACCGACGTGAGGCTGCTGCGCGACGGCGCCGTGCCCGACCCCGAGCTCCACTTCAGATGATCGGCTTGCGCATGGCCTCGCGGATCCTGCGGGTCTCCTCCGCCGCCAGGTCGAGGTTCACGGTGGCCGGACTGAACGAGACACTGGCCGCGGTGTTGTCGTCGGCCCAGGCGCACCGGGTGGTGTAGGCGCCGGACACGGTGACCATGTCGCAGCTGAACTCGACGTCCGAGCCGGGGAAGCGGAACTCCCTGCGGGGCTCGATGACCTTGTCCCCGGTCGCGACGCTCATGTACGCCTCCCGACGCCCCTCCGGGTCCTTGAGCCGGCCGAACACGCCGAAGGCCTCCATGCCCCGGAACGTCGACTTCTCGCTCCCGTAGTAGCCGGCGGAGAGGTAGCGCGTGTCCTCCTCGGCCGCGTCGTCGGTCCGCTCGGCCGGCGGCAGGGTCTCGGAGGTCTGGCTGTACGTGCCTCCCAGCATCGAGGTCGGCATGATCAGCATGTGCGTGGCCCTGGGCAGGGACGACGGGGTCGTGCCCTCGGGGGGAGACTCGTACAGGGCGTAACCCACCGCGCCGGCCAGGACCAGGACGCCGGCCACGGCGGCGGCGACCGGCCCGGGGCGCCCCCTCCGTCCCGGCGCGGGCGTCGGCACCCGGTCCCGGGGTCCGGGAACCGGGACGGCGGCGGTGAGGGTCGCGGCGCTCTCGTCGCCCGCCCTTGTCCGCGCGGTCGGCGAGACTGGCGGGACCGCTTCGGCCGGTTCCGCCGGTGAGACCGGGGCGGCCGGTGGGACCGCGTCGGCCGGTACGGCGAAGGTCGGGGGGTGCGTGGCCGGGGACGGTGGACGCGTGGCCGCGGCGGGCTCATGGGCCCGCGCCGGAGCCGGACGCGAAGCCGGAGTCGGGTCCGCGGCCGGGTCCGGGTCCGGTGCCGCCTCCGGTACGAACAGGTCGAGCAGGCGCGACGGCGTCGGCCGTCGCTCCGGGTCCTTGGCGAGGCAGGCGGCGACCACCGGGCGCAGGCCCCCGGGCAGGGCGGAGAGGTTCGCCTCCTCGTGGACCGACCGGTACATCAGCGCCATCGGCGTGCCCTCGCCGAAGGCACTGCCTCCGGCCGCCGCGACCAGCACGGCGCCCAGCGCGAACACGTCCGCCGCGGCGCCGACCTCGCCTCCCCGGGCCTGCTCCGGGGCGAGGAAGCCCGGCGTCCCGAAGGCCGTGCCGGTGGAGGTCAGCCGGGTCGACTCCAGGGCGCGGGCGATGCCGAAGTCGAGGACGCGGGGTCCGTCGTCGGCCATGATGATGTTGCCCGGCTTGAGGTCGCGGTGGATCAGCCCGCAGGCGTGGATGACCTGCAGCGCCTCCGCCAGGGCCGCGCCCAGCATGCGCAGTCGCCGCTCGTCCATCGGCCCCCGCTCGCCGAGCAGGCCCGACAGCGTCGGCCCGGGGATGTAGGCGGTGGCCAGCCAGGGCGTCTCCGCGTCCGGGTCGGCGTCGACGACCGGCGCCGTGTGGAAGCCGCCGACCTTGCGGGCGGCCTCCACCTCGGCCCGGAAGCGCGCGCGGAAGTGCGGATCGGCGGCCAGCTCGGGCCGGGCCACCTTGACGGCGACGGTGCGCCCGCCGCGGGACCGCGCCAGGTACACCGTCCCCATGCCGCCCGCGCCCAGCTCCCGCTCCAGGACGTACCCGCCGATCCGTCCCGGCAGGTCCCGGCCCTCCGACCCCAGCCCCATGTGTGGCACGCTCCCCTGTTGAGACATCGCGTGCGAGTATGGCCGACGCCGCCCACCCCCCGCTCACACTATGGCGCGCGTCACATCAACTCCCCTTTCCCTACGTCAGGTTGACGATGTCTCAGGCGACTGTGGACCGGCCGGGCCGGTCGGACCGGGTCAGAGGCCGACGATGAGCTGGATGCAGACGATCTTCACCAGGATGGCGAGGGCGAAGAGGGTGGCGTAGCCGGTGTTGACCCGGCTGTCGGAGACCCGGCTGTTGGCGTAGGCGGTGATGGCCGGGTTCCCGACGTATCCGGCGAGGAGGCCCATCGTGCGGGGGCGGCTCTGGCCGAGGAGGCGGCAGACCAGGACCATCAGGGCGTAGCTGAGGACCGCGCCGACGGCGAGGACGGCGAGGAGCTTGAGGCCGAAGACGGAGAAGGCGTCACGGCGGAAGGCGTAGCCGGAGGTGAGGCCGACGCAGGCGAGGAAGACGAGCAGGCCGATCTGGCGCAGGGTCAGGTTGGCGCGGGTCGGCAGGACCCAGACGAGGGGGCCGATGCGACGGAGCCGGCCGAGGACCATCGCCATGACGAGGGGGCCGGCGGCTGTGCCGAGGGAGAGCACCGTGGAGCCGAGGGTGACCTCGGGGATGCCGATGAGGAAGCCGGCGGCGAGGCCGAGGCCCATGCTGACGGCGCTGACCTCGCTGACCCGGGCCTCGGTGTCGCCGAGGTAGGCGGTGACCTCGGCGGTGCGCTCGCGGGGCATGGCGACGCGGATCCGGTCGTCGAGCTGCAGCAGCAGGTCGTCGTGGGCGAGGAGGTCCTGGTCGCCCCGGCGGACCCGGGTGGCCCGGGCGCCGAAGCGGTCGCCGAGGCCGATCTCGGCGACGGTGCGGGCGGCGAGGTCGGGGTTGGTGAGGAGGACGCGGCGGTAGTCGACGACGTCGCGGTGGTAGAGGAGGTGCTCGGGCGCCTCCGTGCCGAGGGCGGCGACGCCGGCGGCGACCGACTCGGGGCCGCCGACGAGGACGAGCGCGTCACCGGGGGCGAGCGGCCCGGGGTCGCCGCCGTCGACGACGTGGATGGTCCCGCCCGCCGGGCGGTGGGCGCTGGCCAGGAGGTCGCCGGAGGCCACGCCGGGGACCTCCGCCCAGCGCGCGGGGCGGGTGAGATCGACCGTCCGGGTGATGAGGCGGTCGGGGAGGCCGGTTCCGGGGTCGCGGCGGCCGGGCCAGTTCCGTGCGGCGGCGACGGCCGCGACGAAGAGGATGGTGAGGACGACGGCCAGGGGGTAGCCGATGGCGTAGCCGGTGGCGGCCTGGGTCGGGTCGTCGGAGGCGGCCTGCGCGGCGGCGAGGCCCGGGGTGGTGGTGCCGATGCCCGCGTATCCGCCGGCGAGGAAGGGGCCGGGGATGTCGAGGAGTCCGCTGCCGACGAAGCCGACGGCGAGGGCGGTGAGGACGAGCGCGACGACCGCGCCGAGCATCACCGCGAGTTGGGGCCGCAGCTCGCGGAAGAAGGCCGGTCCGGCCTCCAGGCCCACCGTGTAGACGTACAGGGCGAGGCCGAGGACGGAGAGCCCGGCCGGGACGGCCTTGCCGACGTCCGGGTCGAGCGCCCCCACGAGCAGTCCGACGAAGAGGACACCGGCCGCGCCGAGCTTCACGGGCCCGAAGCGGACCATGCCGAAGAGCGATCCTGATGCAATGACGATAAAAAGGGTAAACCACGGATAGTCAGCGAAAAATTGCCACATGTCCCTATGCAGTCATAGGGACGGGCACTCTGCACGCTCATACGGAAGGCGGCAAGCGTGACGCGACCGAGGATCCTCGTGGTGGGCGCCGGTTTCGCCGGCGTGGGCTGTGTGAAGCGACTCGAACGGCGGCTGACGGAGCGGGAGGCGCGGATCACGCTGCTCTCGCCCTTCTCGTACCAGCTCTACCTGCCGCTGCTCCCCCAGGTGGCGGCCGGCGTCCTGACGCCGCAGTCGGTGGCGCTGTCGCTGCGGCGCAGCCGGAAGCACCGGACGCGGATCGTGCCGGGCGGCGCGGTGGGCGTGGACACGGCGGCCAAGGCCGTGGTGGTCCGGACGATCACCGGGGAGTACGACGTGGAGCCGTACGACCATCTGGTGCTCGCGCCCGGCAGCGTGACCCGGACCTTCGACATCCCGGGGCTCGCCGACCACGCGCGGGGCATGAAGACCCTGGCGGAGGCGGTCTACGTCCGGGACCACGTGATCGCCCAGCTGGACCTGGCGGACGCGAGCGACGACGACGCCGAGCGGGCCGCGCGGCTCCAGTTCGTCGTCGTCGGCGGCGGCTACGCGGGCACCGAGACGGCGGCCTGCCTCCAGCTGCTCACCCACAACGCGGTCAAGCGGTATCCGCGCCTCGACCCGGCCCTGATCAAGTGGCACCTGGTGGACATCGCGCCCCGGCTGATGCCCGAGCTGGGCGACAAGCTGGGCGCGGCGGCGATGGACATCCTGACCCAACGGGGCATCCAGGTGTCGCTGGGGGTCTCGGTGGCCTCCGTGGACGACGACAACGTCACCCTGACGGACGGCCGGGTGCTGCCCTGCCGCACCCTGATCTGGACGGCCGGTGTGGCGGCGAGCCCGCTGGTCGGGACGGTCGGCTCGGAGACCGTGCGCGGCCGGCTGGTGGCGACGCCCGAGCTGCAGGTGCCGGGCGTCGAGGGGGTCTGGGCGCTCGGTGACGCGGCGGCCGTGCCGGACCTGGCGAAGGGCGAGGGCGGCGCGATCTGCCCGCCGACGGCGCAGCACGCGATGCGGCAGGGCAAGGCGCTCGCGGACAACCTGGTGGCGACCCTGCGGGGCGAGCCCCTCCGGCCGTACACGCACAAGGACCTGGGCCTGGTGGTGGACCTGGGCGGCATGGACGGGGTGTCGAAGCCGCTGGGCGTGGAGCTGCACGGGCCGGCGGCGCAGGCGGTGGCGCGCGGCTACCACTGGGCGGCGCTGCGGACCAACGTGGCGAAGACCCGGGTGATGACGAACTGGCTGCTGAACGCGGTGGCCGGGGACGACTACGTACGGACCGGGTTCCTGGCCTCGAAGGCGGGGACGCTGCGGGACTTCGAGTACACCGACGCCTATCTGACGCCCGACCAGGTCCGGCTGCACACCGGGGCGTTCCGGGGGGCGGTCGGCTGATCCCGCTCCCCCGGGCCGCGGCCGGCCCCCGGATCCGTCCGCTCAGCGGGCGAGTTCGGGGGCCGGTCCCATGACGACGACGGGTTCGGCGGCGGGGTCGAGGGCGAGGAGCAGGGCGCGCAGGTCGTCGCGGTGGAGGGCGACGCACGCCTGGGTGGGGCCACCGTGGTCGACGTGGATCCAGACGCCGCCGCCCTTGTCCGCGCCGAGCGGGCGCTCCTTGTCGAGCGGGGTGCGGCCGGGGACGCGGTTGTAGTCGATGGCGATGACGTGGTCGAAGGAGCCTTCGAGGGGTTCGCCGCGGAAGCCGGTGCCGCTGATGGCGAACTCGGGGTCCTCGTCGTACGGGAGGCGGGCGCCGGGGTCGGGCAGCCGGCCGCCCGCGTCGCCGATGCGGTAGACGCCGATGGGGGTGCGCAGGTCTCCGGCGGAGTGGTCGGCGGTCCAGCCCTTGAGGGCGTTGTGCGCGGACCAGGGGCCGCCCGCCTCGTACCAGCGTCCGCCGGCGGCGCGCTGGTGGAGGACGGCGGTGGCGGTGTTGCTGTTCTCGGTGGCGCCGGTGACGACGAGGACCTGGGTGGTGCCGTCGGGGACGCGGGCCTGGGTCCGGGGGCCGAGGCCGGGGATGTGCGGGACGCTGCGGGGGCGCGCGTCGGTGGCCCGGGCCTCGCCCGAAGGGCCCTGGGCCGCGGGGCTCGCGGGGGCCTTCGCGGGGGTGGCCGCCGGGGGCCGGGGGGTCGGTGCGGGGTGTGCGCAGGCGGTGAGCAGCAGGGCCGCGCACAGGGTGCCGGCGCCGAGCAGCGCGGGTGCGCCCTTGCGGACGAAGGCGGGCATGGTGGGGCATCCTCCTGGCCGGGGGCAGTGGAGCGATCCGTACCCGTTCGGCGGGCGGCGCTGCGCGGGACGGCGCCGCCCCACCCGTACGGCGGAGCGGGCGGGGTCCGGAAAGCGGTTGACCGCCGGCCGGGGGCCCGCTTGGGTGCGGGGATGAGCGATCCAGAGGGGTACACGGAGCTGCGGGTGGTTCCGGCGGTGGGCGGCCGGGAGCTGGCCGACTGGCGGGCGGTCCACAACGCGATCATCCCGACGGCGGTGCTGTCGGCGGACGAGGTGCGGGAGCGGGCCGGGCGGAACCGGCTGGACGTGGCGTATCTGGGCGGGGTGGCCGTGGGCTGCTCGACGGTGCGGCCGCCGGACGGGGAGACGCCGGCGGCGACGGTGATCGCGCGGATCCTGCCGGAGTACCGGGGGCGGGGTTTCGGGACGGCGCTGTACGAGCGGGGGCTGGCGCACGCGCGGACGCTGGGCGAGGAGGGGGTGGAGACGGTGGTGCTGGCGTCGAACGAGGCGGGGCTGCGGTTCGCGCTGGCGCGCGGTTTCGCGGAGGTGGAGCGGTATGTGCTGCCGGGGGACACGATCCCGTTCGTGACGCTCCGGCTGGCGTGATCCGGCCGACGCGACAGGGAATCTGACGTAACGTCAGATCGTGGTGTCGCGGGTCTGGGAACCTCCGTCCCCCGGCGCTACCCTCCGCGCATGATACGGACGGTGGTGTGGGGAACCGGAAATGTCGGGCGGGCGGCCATCCGGGCCGTGGACGCCCATCCCGGGCTGGAACTGGCGGGGGTCCTCGTCTCCGACCCGGCGAAGGTGGGCCGGGACGCGGGCGCGCTCGCGGGGCTCGGGCACGAGCTCGGCGTGGCCGCGACCGACGACGTCGGGGCGGTCCTCGGCGCACGGCCGGGGGCGGTGGTGTACGCGGCCTCCGGGGACGTGCGGCCCGACGGCGCCCTGGAGGACGTGGTGCGGGCGGTCGCGGCGGGGGCGGTGGTGGTGACGCCGTCGCTGTACCCGCTGTACGACCCGCGGAACGCCCCGCCGGAGTTCCGCGACCCGGTGCTCGCGGCGGTCGCCGAGGGCGGCGGGTCGCTCTTCGCGTCCGGGGTGGACCCTGGCTGGGGCAACGACGTGCTGCCGCTGCTCGTGAGCGGGCTCGGCACGACCGTGGACGCGGTCCGCTGCCAGGAGATCTTCGACTACTCGACGTACGAGCAGGAGTTCTCCGTGCGCGAGCTGATCGGGATGGGCAAGCCGCTCGACTACGAGCCGCCGATGCTCTTCCCCTCGGTCCCGACGATGGTGTGGGGCGGGCAGATCCGGCTGATGGCTCGGGCGCTCGGCGCCGAGGTGGAGGAGATCCGCGAGACGGTGGACCGGCGCCCGCTGGAAGCCACGGTGAAGACGCGGACGATGGGCGTCTTCGAGGAGGGCACGCAGGGCGCGGTCCGCTTCGAGGTGCAGGGGATCGTCGGCGGCGAGCCCCGGATCGTGATCGAGCACGTGACCCGGATCCATCCGTCCTGCGCGCCGGACTGGCCGGTGCCGCCGGACGGGGCGGGCGCGCACCGGGTGATCGTCGAGGGCCGGCCCCGGATCGAGGTGACGGTGGCGGCGACCGACGAGGGCGAGAACCGGGCGGCCGGCGGGAACGCGACGGCGGTCGGGCGCCTGGTCGGGGCGATCGACTGGCTGGCGGAGGCCGAGCCGGGGCTTTACGACGCGCTGGACGTGCCGATACGCCCGGCGGTGGGCAGGCTGGGAAGGAGACCACAGTGATCATCGACATTCCCGAGGGGCAGGAGCCGATCGGGTACGTGTGGGGCGACATGGTCCCGGAGATCGGGACGGCGGCGGCGAACTTCTCGCTGTCGGTGTACGCCCATACGACCCTGGGGCTGCGCGAGTTCGAGGCGGCGCGGCTGCGGATCGCGCAGATCAACGGCTGTCACTTCTGCCTGGACTGGCGCACGGACCGGGACGGGGAGAAGGTCGAGGAGGGCTTCGACGAGGTGGTCGCGGCCTGGCGGACGACGGAGGTGTCGGACTCCTTCGACGTGCGCACCCGCCTCGCGGCCGAGTACGCGGAGCGGTACGCGCTCGACCACCACGGCCTGGACGAGGAGTTCTGGGCGCGGATGACGGCGCACTACGGCCAGGCGGAGATCGTGGAGCTGACGATGAGCCTGGGTTCGTGGCTGGCCTTCGGCCGGCTGAACCGGGTGCTGGGGCTCGACGAGGTGTGCGTGCTGCCGACGGGCTGAGACGGACGTACGTCAGGGCCGGCCGGTTCTCGAACCGGCCGGCCCTCGTGCGTCCGGGTCACGCTCAGAAGTCCTCGGCGATGATGCGCTCGATGTTGCGTTCGGCGAGGGCGGTGATGGTGACGAAGGGGTTGACGCTGGTGTTTCCGGGGATCAGGGCGCCGTCGATGACGTAGAGGCCCTGGTAGCCGTGGAGGCGGCCGTGGTTGTCGGTGGCGCGGTCGAGGACGGCGCCGCCGAGGGGGTGGTAGGTGAGGTGGTCGCCCCAGATCTTGTACGCGCCGAAGAGGTCGGTGCGGTAGATCGTGCCCTCCTTGGCGTTGATCTTGTCGAAGATGGACTTCGCCATGTCGATCGAGGCCTGCTTCCAGGACCGGTTCCAGCTCAGGTCGACCTTGCCGGTCGCCGGGTTCCAGGTGAACTCGGCACGGTGCGGGGTGCGGGTGATGGAGAGGTAGAAGGAGGCGTAGGTCTCGATGCCGGTGGGCAGCGGGGCGACCTCGGCGAAGGCGCCGCCGGCGTTCCAGTTGTCGATGCCGGCGGTGGGCATGGAGGACTGGAGCTTTCCGGTGGGGTCCCACATGTGGTTGGCCCGGCCGCACATGACGTTGCCGTTGTCGCCCCAGCCCTTGCCGATGTGCTCGTTGAGGGCGGGGAGCGCGCCGGTGGCCTTGAGCCGGGTGAGGAGCTTGCTGGTGCCGACGCTGCCGGCGGCGAAGAAGACCCGGTCGGCGCGGACGGTCTTGGAGGCGAGGGTGGCGCCGGTGGTGTCGATCTGGTCGATGGCGACGGTGTAGCCGCCGGCGGCGGCCGGGGTGACCGCGGTGACCCGGTGGAGGGCGGAGACGGTGACCCGGCCGGTGGCCGCGGCCTGGGCGAGGTAGGTCTTCTGGAGGCTCTTCTTGCCGTGGTTGTTGCCGTAGATGACCTCGCCGGCCAGGGCGGACTTCGGTACGGCCCCGGCGGCCTCCTGCTTCATGTAGTCCCAGTCGTAGACGTTGGGCACGAAGACGAAGGGGAAGCCGGAGCGCTGGGCGTGCTTACGGCCGACGCGGGCGTACTGGTAGGCGTCGGTCCCCTCCCACCAGGCCTCGTCGACGGAGGTGACGCCGAGGCCCGCGTTGGCGCGCGGGTAGTAGGTGGCGTACATCTCGGCCGGGTCGACGGTGGGGAGGATCTCGGGGAAGCGCTCGCGGAGCGGGGTGACGGCCATGCCGCCGTTGACGAGGGAGCCGCCGCCGATGCCGCGGCCCTGGTAGACGGTGATGCCGGCGAAGTCCTCGGCGTCGAGGATGCCGGTGTGCCGGGGCACGTCCTTGTCGAGGGGGAAGCCGAGGAACTGGCTCAGCGGCTGCTTGGTGCGGGTGCGCAGCCAGAAGGAGCGGTAGTCGGGGGTGGTGGTGTTGGCGAAGATCCTGCCGTCGGGGCCGGTGGCGTCCCAGGCCATGCCCATCTCGATCATGTGGACGTCGACTCCGGCGCGGGCGAGGCGGAGGGCGGCGACGGAGCCGCCGTAGCCGGTGCCGACGACGAGGGCGCGCACGTGCGAACCGTCGGGGATGGGACAGACGTTCAGGCCGGGGACCTCGGCGCGGGCGGGGGTGGTGAGGGTACCGGCCAGGGCGGCGGCACCGAGAACAGAACCTGTTCCCGTCAGGAAGCGGCGGCGACTGACTCCGTGAATTCCCTGGGCGGACAGGGGGTGTTCACTCATGTGATCTTCCTCACTCGTGAGCGAATGGGAACATGTTCTACGACCGGCCGCCAAGGAAGTCACGAGAAACCGACGGGTAACTTCAGGCCGGACAGGCCCTCTTGATCGCCCCTCGACGTACGCCGCGCGGCCCCGCGCCGCGGGCGGCCCGTCCGCCCGGAGCCGCACTCCCCCGCCGGGTACCGGACCCGGGCCGCGGCGGGCCACCGGCCGGTGCGCCTCGGGAAGCGCGGGCCATGGTGGTCAGCGGATCCGGAGCCGGATCGGGGCCGGGGCGCGGGCGCGGGGACGAGCCCGGCCTCGACGTCGCCCCTCGGCCACTCGCCGGAGGGGTGGCGGCGGAGCCGTACACGCGAGCGGCCCGGCCCCCAGGACGTCGGGGACCGGGCGGGGTCGTTACCGGCTCACGGGCGGAGGAGGGGGGTCGACGCCCGCGAGCCGGTGTTCGGGGGCCGTCAGGCGCGGGCCGCCACGGGGGCGGGAGTGGCCTCGCGGGTGGCGCCGGTGGCGAGCGCGGGGGCGGTGCGGACCGGGCCTTCGAGGAGGCGGCGCAGGACGGCGGTGCGGCGGGCCGGGTCGTCGCCGTCGGTCTCGGCGAGCAGGGCGGCCAGGACGGCTATCCGGGCCTGGCCGGCCCGGAGGCTGCCGGCCAGCAGGCCGCCGTTGGCGACGAGGTCGACGGCGCCGCCGCCGGCGTAGATCTCGGCGAGCGGGCCGGCCGGGACACGGGTCGTGACGGCGACGAGGACGCCCCGCGCGGTGGCCTCCGCGACGGCCTCGGCGATCTCCGGGGTGGCGTTGCCTGCGCCGGTGGCGACCAGGACGATGCCGCGGGCGCCGGCGGCGAGGGCCGCGTCGAAGTGGAGCCGGTCGCCGTCGGTGTGATGGAAGACGACGTCCACCCGGGGCAGCCCGCCACGGCCCGCGTCCGGGTCGGCGGCGAGCGCGGCGGCCGGCAGCGGGAGGACGGCCGGGCGGTCGGGGAGGCGCTCGATGTCGACGCGCGAGAAGCCGACCCGGCCCAGGCGCTCGGCCGAGGGGTCCGCGAAGGCGTCGGCGGCGAGGGTCTGGGTCTTCACCGTGCCGCGGGCGGCGTGGACGCGGCCGTCGAAGACGACGAGGACGCCGAGTTCGCGGACGGTGGCGGCGACCTGGAGGGCGTCGTAGAGATTGCCGGGGCCGTCGCCGTCGCCGGTGCCGAAGGGGCGCTGGGCGCCGGTGAGGACGACCGGCCGGGCGTCCTCGTGGTGCAGGTCCAGGAGGAAGGCGGTCTCCTCCAGGGTGTCGGTGCCGTGGGTGACGACGATGCCGTCGACGCCCGGGTCCGCCAGGGTCTCGTGGACGGTCCGGAGCAGCGCGAGCTGGTGGGCGGCCGTGAGGCGCGAGCTGTTGACGTTGAAGAGGTCGCGGACCTCGACGGTCACGCCCTCGGGCAGCGGGGCGGTGGCGAGGACGTCGTCGCCGGAGGCGTCGGCCACGTAGCCGGTCCCCTGCCAGCGACTCGCGATCGTGCCACCGGTGCTGATGACGACGATCCGGCGCGGGCTTCCGTCGTTCGTCCGCTGCATGTCCGCCGCCTCTCCGGGTCGTACCGGTTCCACCCTTGTCGTACCGGTTCCACACTTCTGGGCAACGGTAGGCCATATGAGGGGACACACGATTGCCAATATGGGCGCAGAAATGTTTCGCCGTGGCAGATAATCGCGCCATGGACCGAATTGATCTCCACATCTTGCGCGAGCTCCAGCAGGACGGCCGGCTGAGCAACCAGGAGCTGGCCCAGCGGGTCGGCCTGAGCCCCTCCCCCTGTCTGCGCCGGGTGCGCCAGCTGGAGCAGGACGGGGTGATCCGGGGCTACCGGGCGGTCATCGACCCGGAGGCGGTCGGGCGGGGCTTCGAGGTGCTGGTCTCGGTCGAGGTGAAGCGGGACCGGGAGACCGTGGAGGCCTTCGAGGCGGCGCTCCAGTCGATCCCGGACGTGATCGAGGCGTACCGGCTCTTCGGCAGCCCCGGGTGCCTGCTGCGGATCGCGGTGGCGGACCTCTCGGCGTACGAGCGGCTGTGGATCGAGCAGCTGACGGCGCTGGCCGGGGTCACCGAGGTGAACTCCCAGATCATCATGAAGCGGATCAAGGAGCCGAAGGGGATGCCGGTGGACCTCCGGGGCACCTGAGGCCGAAGTGACGCGACTCGCCCCCGAACGGTTGCGGCGTATGCGAGAACGTCACCGAATGGCTCTTTGTCCGTAACACGACAACCCCCTCTGTCGTGCCACTCTCCCGGATGACACGTAGTCAACACGCGTAGAACACCACCCTCCCGAGCCGGGCGCGGTGTTCGTCCGCGTGCCCGTCCCCGGGAAAGGGCCCCCCATGTCGGTTGCACGGATACGCAGTTGGAAGGTCTGGGCGGCGCTGTCCGCCGCCGTCGTAGGACTCACGCTCCCCGCGGTCACGGCGACCCCCGCCGCCGCCACCACGACCGCGTACGACACCACGTACTACAAGAACGCCGTCGGCAAGACCGGCACCACCCTCAAGTCGGCGCTGCACACCATCATCAGCGACCAGGACACGGTCTCGTACGACGGGGTCTGGAACGCCCTGAAGACGCTGGACCAGGACCCCAACAACAGCTCCAACGTGGTGCTCCTCTACAGCGGCGTGTCGCGCAGCAAGAGCCTCAACGGCGGCTCGGTCGGCAACTGGAACCGCGAGCACACCTGGGCGCAGTCGCACGGCTCCTTCGGCACCGCGGCCGGCCCCGGCACCGACCTGCACCACCTGCGGGCCTGCGACGTCCAGGTCAACAGCACCCGCGGCAACAAGGACTTCGACAACGGCGGCAGCGCGGTGAGCGGCGCCCCCGGCAGCTACACGGACTCCAACTCCTTCGAGCCGCGCGACGCCGACAAGGGCGACGTGGCCCGCATGATCCTCTACATGGCCGTGCGGTACGAGGGCGGCGACGGCTGGCCGAACCTGGAGCCCAACGAGTCCACCTCCAACGGCAGCGTGCCCTACCACGGCAGGCTCTCCGTCCTGAAGCAGTGGAACGAGCAGGACCCGCCGAGCGCCTTCGAGGAGCGCCGCAACGACCTCGTGTACTCCACCTACCAGGGCAATCGGAACCCCTTCATCGACCACCCGGAGTGGGTCGAGGCGATCTGGTAGCCCGTCAGGGCCGCTCGTCCGGCTCCCCGGAGGACGGGGAGCCGGACCCCGGTTTTGGATTGTCGGAGGATCATCAATACGATCCGCCGATGATCACGAGAAAACGGCTGGCGACCGGGGCCTGTGCGCTGCTCGTCGCCCTGACCGCCGCGCTGCTGCCGACAAGCGCCTCCGCCGACGAGCCGGCGGCGAAGGAATCCCCCAAGGTCGAGCTGGTCCTCGACGTCAGCGGCTCCATGCGCGCCAGGGACATCGACGGCAAGTCCCGGATGAGCGCCGCCAAGCAGGCCTTCAACGAGGTCCTGGACGCGGTGCCGGAGGAGGTCAGGCTCGGCATCCGCACGCTCGGCGCCGACTACCCGGGCAACGACCGCAAGCGGGGCTGCAAGGACACCCGACAGCTGTACCCGGTCGGACCGCTCGACCGGACCGAGGCCAAGACCGCCGTCGCCACCCTCGCCCCCACCGGCTGGACCCCGATCGGCCCGGCGCTGCTCGGCGCGGCCGACGACCTCGGCGAGGACGGGGCGACCAAGCGGATCGTCCTCATCACCGACGGCGAGGACACCTGCGCCCCGCTCGACCCCTGCCAGGTGGCCCGCGAGATCGCCGCCAAGGGCATCCACCTCGTGATCGACACCCTGGGCCTGGTGCCGGACGCCAAGACCCGGCAGCAGCTCACCTGCATCGCCGAGGCCACCGGAGGCACGTACACCTCCATCCACCGCACCGAGGAGCTCTCCCGCCGCGTCCGCCAGCTGGTGGACCGCGCGGCCGACCCGGTGGTGACCCCGGTCGCCACCGAGGGCGCCGGCCGGTGCGCGGACGCCCCCCGGCTCAAGCCCGGCCTCTACACCGACCGGGAGACCTTCGGCGAGCACCGCTGGTACAAGGTCGACCTGCTGCCCGGCCAGGAGCTGCGCGCCTCCGTCAGCATCTCCGCCGACCGCGCCGTGAACGACGACTACGGCGTGCTGCTGCGCGCCGTGACCCGGCACGGCCGGGAGATCGTGCGCGGCTCGGAGGCCGGCGACGGCCGCACCGACGTCATCTCGACCGGACTGCGCTACCCGAAGCCGGAGGTGGAGGACGCGGACGAGGACGGCGACGGCAAGCCGGCCGCCGAGACCGTCTGCCTCCAGGTCAGCAACTCCTTCTCCGCTCCCCCGGCGGTGAAGACCACGCCCGGCATGCCGATCGAGCTGACCGTCGACATCGTGGACGGCCCGGCGAGCGCCTCGGACGTGGCCTCCTTCGGTCTCGGCCGCGGCTGGTGGCTGCTGGGCGCCCTGGTGCTCGCCGGCTTCCTGGCCGGTCTGATCTGGGGCTGGCTGTCCCGCTGGCGCGTCGCCGTCTGGAGGACCCACTGATGCGTACCGTACGGATGCTCGCGGCGGCCGCGCTGGCCGGCGCCGCCCTGCTGGGCCCCGCCGCGCCGGGCGCCCTCGCCGACACGCCCACGCCGTCGGCCTCGGCCGGTTCGGACGCGGGCCCCACGGAGGCCGGCACCACCTTCCGCACCGCCGCCGCCTTCCGCCCCGGCCAGGAGGCCACCGCGCAGGCGGCGACGGGCGACTACCTCTACTGGGTGTTCCCGGCCGACACCGGCGAGCGGCCCACCGTGAAGGCGACGGTGACGCTGCCGGAGAGCGCGCTGCGGCACGGCCCCGCCACCTGGCGGGTCGACGTGTACGACGGGCTGCGGCGCCGTCAGCCCTGCATGTACGGCTCCCAGTCGCGTACCGCCGCGAAGGAGGCCGCGTCGCTGGAGCTCGCCTGTGTGCTGCGGCCGGTGCGGGCCTCCGCCGACGCCTGGGCGAACGACCCGCTGCCGGGCAGCTACTACGTGCGGCTGACCGTCACGGGGCTGCCGGAGGAGGACCTGGGCCAGCCGTTCTCGGCCCGGGTCGGCGTCGACGTCTCCGACAAGGGCGGCTCGTACGCCACCGACGGGGCGCTCGCCGCACCGCTGGTCCCGGGCGCGACCACCGCCGAACTGGCCGAGGCCGAGGAGGAGCAGGGCCGCCGGACCGCGGTCGAGGCCGCCGCGCCCGAGGACGGCTGGTCCTCCGGCTGGTGGTCCGACCGCTGGATCTGGACCGCGGCCGGCGGCGTCCTCGCGGCGCTCGCGGGCATCGGCGGCTACGTCCTGACCCGGGGCACCGGCCGTCCGCCGCGGGTTCCGCCCGCCGTCTGAGCCACCCCTTCCGAAGGCCCCGGCCGCGCGCGCGACGGGGGCCTTCGGGCGCTCGGCGCTCATCGGGGCCGGTCGGCGTCAGGGCATGCGCCGGGCCCCTTCGATCACCGCCTGCCGAATGCGGTGGTAGGTGCCGCAGCGGCAGATGTTGCGGAGCTCGTCGAGGTCGGCCTCGGTGACCTCGCGGCCCGCCTCCCGGGCCCGGCGGACCGCGTCGACGGCCGCCATGATCTGCCCGGGCTGGCAGTAGCCGCACTGGGCGACGTCGAGGTCGAGCCAGGCCTCCTGCATCGGGTGGAGCTCGGCGCCGACGGTGTCGGGCAGGCCCTCGATGGTGGTGACCTCGTCGTCGTCGGCGAGCTCGCCGACGGGTACGGCGCAGGGCGTGAACGCCTTGCCGTTGAGGTGGCTCGTACAGGCCCGGCAGACGCCGACCCCGCAGCCGTACTTGGGGCCGGTGACGCCAAGGACGTCCCTGAGGACCCACAGGAGCCGGACGTCGGACTCGACCTCGGCGGTGACGGCCTTGCCGTTGAGGATGAAGGTGTGCTGGGGCACGGGGGAACTCCGGGAGGGTCAGAGGACGCGGTCGCGGCCGTCGGTCGGGGAGGCCGGGACCGGCGGGACGGCCGGCGCGGGCGTGAAGGAGAGCGGGGCGGCGTGGTTGACCGGGAAGACGGTCGGCATGGTGCCCGTCGCCCGGCCGTAGGCGCCGGCCACGGCCGCCATCGCCGCGGCGACGGCCAGCTCGCCCGCGCCGCCGGGCTTGTCGCCCGTCGGCGGCATGACGACGATCTCCAGCTCGGGCGGGGTGTTCCACTGCCGGGTGTAGTAGTAGTTGTCCCAGCTGGACTCCAGGAAGGCCCCGTCCCTGAGGTGCAGCCCGGAGGTCAGCGCGAGGGCGATGCCGTCGGAGACGCCGCCCATCATCTGCGCCTCCAGACCGCGCGGGTTGACGGCGAGGCCGACGTCGACGGCGCAGACCACCTTGGTGACGCGGGGGCCGGTGTACGCGTTCGGGACGGTGCGCCCGGTGGTCGCGGGCCGGCAGTCGATCTCGGCGAGCACCGCCACGTACGAGTGGTACTCGGGGTGCACCGCGATGCCCTGCGCGGTGCCCGGCTCCATCGGCCTCCCCCAGCGGCCCAGCTGGGCGACCTTATCGAGGACGGCCCGGGCCCGGGACTCCTTCATCAGGCGGCGGCGCAGCGCGTAGGCGTCCTCGCCCAGGCAGCGGGCCAGTTCGTCGATGACGAGTTCCTGGGCGGTGCGCACGTTGGGCGAGTAGATGTTCCGCATGGAGCCGGTGTTGTAGCCCTTGTCGGTCTCGGCGAGGAGCTGGGTGGTGACGCCGAGGTGGTAGGGGCTGATCTGGGTCAGCTGGAACATCGTCTCGGAGAACGTGAGGTCGGCGACCGGCAGCCGGGCCGCCTCCGCCGTCAGCACCTCGCCGAGGCCGTGACCGAAGTCCGTGGCGACCGAGGTGTGCCGCTGCTCGTACGTGAGCACCTCGCCGAGCGAGTAGGTGGCGCGCACCCGCGAGGTCGACATGGGGTGCGTACGCCCCTGCCGGAAGTCGTCGGTGCGGTGCCACATCAGCTTCACCGGCTTGCCGAGCTTCCCGGAGATCTCGGCGGCCTCGTGGGCGGCGTCGTGGAAGAGCTTGCGGCCGAAGGAGCCTCCGCCCTCGGTGACGTGCACCTTCACGGCGGAGACCGGCAGGCCGAGGCGGAGCGCGATCTGCTCCTGGGCGACGATCGGGGCCTTGAGCGAGCCCCAGATCTCGGCCGAGCCCGGGCGGACGTCGGCGATGGCGCAGTTGGTCTCCAGAGCGCCGTTGCTCGCGAAGTGGAAGGTGAAGCGGGCGTCGACGGCCTTGGTCAGCAGCGGCAGCGGCGGGACGACGAGCGGGAGTTCGGCCCGGCGGAGCTCGGCGAGGACGGTGGCGTCGGTGGCGTCCTCGGCGGTGCCGGGCCCCCAGTCGACGTCGAGGGCGCGGACGGCGTCGACGCACTGGCCGAAGGTGCGGGCGCGGACGGCGACGCCGGTGGAGACGGTGACGACGTCGGTGACGCCCGGCATGGCCCGTACGGCGTCGAGGTTGGCCACGGCGCGGACGGTGCCGTTGATGGTGGGCGGGCGGCAGACCATCGTCGGCAGGGCGCCGTCGACGTGGAGGTCCATCGCGAACTTCTTGCGGCCCGTGACGGCGTCGAGCGCGTCGAGCCTGCGGCGGGCCGTGCCGATGACCCGGAAGTCCTCGCGGTCCTTGAGGGTGACGGCGACGGCGGAGTCCGCCACGGCGGCGGCCCGGGCGGCGAGTTCGCCGTAGCCGAGGACGGCGCCGGCCGGGGAGAGGACCGTGCCGGCCTTGGTGGTGAGGGTGGACACGGCCTCGCCGAGGACGAGGGAGGCGGCGTGCAGCAGCCGGCCGCGGGCGACGGCGGCGGCGACCCGGATCGGGGTGTAGGTGGAGACGGTGGTGTTGGAGCCGCCGGTCAGCTGGTTGAAGAGCAGCTCGGGACGGGCGTCGGCGAGGGTGACCTTCACCTTCTCCAGGGGCAGGTCGAGCTCCTCGGCGATCAGCATGGCGGAGGAGGTGGTGACGCCCTGACCGACCTCGGCGCGCGGCAGGGCGAAGTGGACGGTGCCGTCGGGGTCGAGGCGGAGGGTGATGAGGTGGCTGGTCGGCAGCGCCGCCACCGTCAGCAGGTCGTTGAGGTCGAGGAGTTCCGCCGGTCCGGGGAGCGACGGGATGACGGCCTCCGCGGTCGTGGGCGCGACGGCCTCGGCCCCGACCTGGGCGGCGACGGTGAGGGTCGGCGCGGCGAGCACGTAACCGAGGAAGCGGCGCCGGCCGATGCCGGGCGCGTCCCCGCCCTGTCCGGGGGCGGCGGGCGGGGCGGGCGGGGGACTCTGTTCGTTCGCGCGCGCGGGATGCCGCCTGGCCATGGAGGGTTGCCTTTCGACGCTGCCGTACCGGCCCGGGGGCCCGGTCCTACTCGGGTGCGGGGGCGATCATCGCGCATCGAAGGCCCCCGCGGGGCCGCTTCGGCGAGGAATCCGCGCAAGATCCACGCTGGTCAGAGGCGTTTTCAGTCAGGTCTGCCGGATTTCTACCGGTGGCTGTCCGCCTGCGACGGCGGCGTCGGCGTGCCGCGCGTCCGTCCTCGCCGA